>CAYRNH010000028.1:0-17053 GCA_964425515.1 uncultured Thiotrichaceae bacterium
ACTGGCGTAATAAATCAGGCCCCAGCGCACAGTTCAGCCCCATCGAAACCGGTTGCGCGTGGCGCAATGAATTATAAAACGCTTCGGTCACCTGACCGGTGAGCGTACGTCCCGACTGGTCGGTGATGGTGCCGGAAATCATGATCGGCAGTTCGACCTTGTCTTCATCGAACACCTGTTTCACTGCATAGATCGCAGCCTTGGCATTGAGCGTGTCGAAAATGGTTTCGATCAGAATAATATCGGCACCACCAGCGATCAGGCCGCGTGTGGATTCGGTATAGGCCTCGGCCAGTTCCTTAAAACTGATGTTGCGAAAACCCGGATCGTTCACATCGGGTGAAATCGAACAGGTACGATTGGTTGGACCCAGCACGCCTGCGACATATCTTGGTCGCTCCGCAGTCCCCGCTGCATCAGCCGCTTTGCGTGCCAGTTGTGCTGCAGCCTGGTTGATTTCGTAACTCAGCTCTTCCATGCCGTAATCGGCCATCGCCACGCGTGTCGCATTAAACGTATTGGTTTCGATGATGTCAGCACCGGCATTGAGATAGGCGCTGTGGATGTCGCTGATAATATGCGGCTGACTCAGTACCAGCAGGTCATTATTGCCTTTGAGGTCAGACGGCCAGTCGGCAAAACGCTCACCGCGATAGTCGGTTTCGCTGAGTTTGTGGCGCTGGATCATGGTGCCCGTAGCGCCATCCAGTATCAGAATACGTTGCTTGAGCGCGTTGAAAAAAGCAGTGATGCGTGACTGGTCGGGCATAATGGTTCCGGGCTGTATAACAGCGCGGCATTGTAACATCATCGCGCCCGAAATCGTGCGCAGCTCAGCCAGTGCTACCCCTGGCCAAAAACCATGCTCACGTTACGGTCTTGCATCCGGCCAGCGCAGTCGGTGCTAAAATGCGCGTATGACCATACAGAACATTCCGCTGTATCTCACCTCTGAGCACGACTGCGGTTACTTCGAAAACCGCAAGGCGACCAGTCTGGTGCCGGACCCTGCGCTTCAGATGAGCAAAGCTCTCTACAGCCAACTGATCGCACACGGCTATCGCCGCAGTGGCGATTTTACCTACCGGCCACACTGCCACAATTGCGCCGCCTGCCGACCCTGTCGTATCCCGGTCAGAGACTTCCTGCCTAGACGTAGCCAGCGTCGCTGCCTGCAACACAATCGCGATCTGGAAACGCATCGAGTGCCTGCGCAGTACACAGATGAATATTTTGCGCTCTACTGTAAATACATCAATGCGCGCCATGCCGAAGGTAATATGGTGAATCCGGAGCCGGACGACTTCTGCAGCTTTCTTTACAGCGACTGGAGCCAGACATTTTTTATCGAAGTGCGCCACGAGCGACGCCTGCTTGCGGTCGCGGTCACCGACCCGGTCGCAGACGGGCTATCTGCGGTGTACAGTTTTTTCGATCCCGATGAACAGGCACGCAGTCTGGGCACTTTCTGTATCCTGAAACAAATCCAGGAAACCAGAGAGCGTAACCTCGATTATCTTTACATGGGCTACTGGATCAGTGACTGCCGCAAGATGCAGTACAAGGCCGAGTATCAACCCTTACAGCTGTTTGACGACCAGAGCTGGATAACACTGACACATAGCTAGCCGGCCACTGCTACGCAAGACGTGTACCAATGATACCTAAGTACTCGGTTTATCAGGCATTATTACGTATATAATGCTATCCTGCATTTAAGCTTATCGTAATATCAAACATTCGCATTTTCATCAAACAGAATAACAACGGTCTCGATTTCTTATAAATATGGAACGCAAAATAAGTTCGCATAACCTGAAAATCGGCATGTTCGTTTCTAACCTGGATCGTCCCTGGCTGGATACACCCTTTCCGATGCAGGGCTTTACCGTTCAGGATGAAAACGACATCAACAGTCTGAAAGAATACTGTCATCACCTGTATATCGATACCGAAAAAGGCGTTCCGGCTGATACCTATCTCGACCACCAGATCGAACAAAATAAACACTACATTGACGACTTCCTCAGCCAGGGCAAGCGCCGGGTTGTATATGAGGAGCACAATACCGTATTTAATGAATACCCAACGGCCGAACACGCACTGGAATCGGCAACGCTTACCGTTGCCAACATCATGGACAATGTCAAGGCTGGAGATAATCTTGATGTTCAGAAAGTCAGGGAAGCCATCCAGCCCATGCTGGATAGCATGATTCGCAACTCGGATGCTCTGTTATGGATGTTGAAAGTGCAGCAGGACAACAGCCCTCTCTATACTCGTGCCAGAGACAATTGTGCACTTGGAATTGCTTTCGGCAGACATCTGGGTATGTACAAGGAAGACCTCAGATTGCTGGCCATGGGCATGTTATTGCTAGATGTAGGAACCACGAAAATTTCACCCGACATCATGAACAAAAAAGGCGCGCTGACAAGAGCGGAGTTTTCCGTCATGCAAAAGCACGTGGAATACGGTGTTGAAATCCTGAAAAACACGCCGGGCATCGATGACGCCATCATCAACATGGTGTTGACACACCACGAGCGTCTGGATGGTAGCGGTTACCCGCAGGGCCTGGAAAAAACACAGATACCTATCTTTGGACGCATTGCTGCGATCATCGATGTCTACAACGCGATGACCACCAAAACATCATCGCGAGATGCCATTGCACAGCACACCGTACTGCAGGAACTGTATCGTTGGCGTAACAAATACTTTCAGCACGACCTGGTCGAACAATTCCTGCAATGCGTGGGGGTATACCCCACCGGATCACTGGTCGAAATGACCTCGGGAGAAGTGGGTATTGTCATCGCACAAAACAGGAAGGCACGGCTCAAGCCAACGCTAATGATGCTGCTGGATGAACAGAAACAGCCTTATGAGGTCCACACCATACTCGACCTGGCCTCCGACCCGGAGGACGCGAGTGGACTGGAGCTTAAAATCCTGCATGCCCTCAAACCGGGTGCATATGGCATCGAATCAGAGAACCAATCTGTCTAACTGAGTAACAGATCCATCACCTTCCTGTGGTAAAATCTCCGGCATGAATATGCAACAAACCATCAGCGAAAAACTCGTCCAGGCCTTCGCTCCGGAACATCTGGAAGTGATCAACGAAAGTCACATGCACAACGTGCCCGAAGGCTCTGAATCACATTTCAAAGTCGTACTGGTAAGCGACAGCTTCAAGGGAAAAATGCCACTGGCACGCCACCGCCTGGTCAATGCCGCACTGGAAGAAGAACTTAAAGGAAAAATTCATGCGCTGGCATTGCACACCATGACCATGGAAGAGTGGTTTGCCAAAGGCAATGCACCTGAATCACCGCCGTGTCTGGGTGGTGGAAAAAACAACTAGAACGATCAGTTCGCCCGCTTCAGTCTCAGCAAGCGTATCACCAGCAGCGTCACGGGTGTGGCGTGCATCACCAGATCAAAAATATCGATCGGCCTTACCAGCTCCCCATGAAATAGCATGCGGAGTTTTTCCAGCAAATGCGGTTCCGGATGAAGCGGTGCCAGAGCAAAAAATACAGCAATCACTGCTAACGGCAACAATGGTATTTTATCGATCTGCTGTAACAGGAATGACATGGTTTTATTTCGCCTCATAGTATGCTTTTAAAAAGTCATCGAATGACAGCGTATCCGATTCCTCGATCTGTTTCTGCTTTGCTATCGAATCCTGCGCCAGTTGAGTAAAAAGCTGTTCACGCTCGGCACTGATCGTGCGTGCATTGAAATACGCCTGATGCTCCTGCGCCTTGCGTTTGGCAAAATGAAAATACTCTTCACCAGTATCGCGCATTTCCTGCAGGACTCGCGCCGATGGTGTCAGAGATGGATCCAGTATTGCATCACACTGACTTCTGAGACTTTCTGTATAGTGTCGAACACCGTGCGCAGTATCCAGCAAGCCCGCCACATCACTCATGGCTTCGCAAAGTTCCATTGCCCATTCTTTTAGCCGAATTGTTTCGTTACCGCGATTCAATTCGGTATCGGGTGCGCGCCCGTTGTGTGCGACTTCGATTAAATTCATGTCGATAGCATCAATCTCATCGGCGCTCAGTACCGCATTCTCATGTAACAGACAAAATAGCATAAAGACTTCGAGAAAATACATCTGCTCAACACTGACACCCATCGGTTCAAAAGGATTAATGTCGAGTGAGCGTAATTCAACGTACTCTATACCACGGTGGCGCAAGGCATGTATTGGCATCTCACCACTCTGCGGAATCTGTTTCGGACGTACCGTGCTGTAATACTCGTTTTCGATCTGCAGAATATTGGCGCTGAGCTGGCGATACTCACCTTCTATTTTTACGCCGATTTGTTCGTATTCACTGAACGGCGTACTGATTGCGCATTCCAGACTGGCAACATAGGTTTGCAGGCTATCGTAATTCGCCTTGATACCGGCCATGCTTTCCTTGTTATTGGTGTAACCGATATTGCCCATGCGTAACGAAGTTGCGTATTCTTCAAATGCAGTGCCATCACTAAATGAAGACAAAATAGTCGGCTTACCATGCAAAAACGATTTACACACTGCAGGTGAAGCGCCGAATAAATACGGAATCAACCAGCCATAACGCAGGATGTTCCGTACCTGCGCCATGCTGACCGTTGATTTGAAATCCCGTGGCGTATCGGTATTCGCATCAATCGACTGCAGCAGGGACCAGAAGTCTTCGCCGTATGAATAATTAAAATGGATCCCGGCGATCACCTGCATGGTACGACCATAACGATAGCCCAGACCACGGCGATATATTTTTTTCATCATGCCGAGGTTGGAGCTACCGTATTGTGCCACCGGAATACTGTCACCACCTTCGACCACGCATGGCATGCTGCAGGCCCACATCAGCTCACTCTGATTTTTGAGACAGACAAACTTTTCGATATCGGCAAGAAATTCAAGACTGTCTTCCACCGAATCACACGGCGGTGTGATCATCTCGGTCAGCGCCTCAGAAAAATCGGTGGTGATATAAGGATTGGTCAGGGCTGAGCCGAATGCTACTGGATGCGGCGTTTGCGCAATACTGCCTGACGAAGAAACACGAAGACTCTCCTTCTCCAGTCCCATGCGAGACTGGTTCAGGCTGTCCAGTTGTCCGGATTGCAAAATCGCCGACAGGCGTTTTTCAAGGTATGAATACAAAGTGTTTCCTTGAGCAGAACATCATCACTGCAACATTACAATGACAATGAGGTTTCAGAGCGAACCGATTATACACGTTGACTCAGACACTGATCTTACAAATAAAGTGCGTATATCGATCCAGAAATAATCAACGCGATACATCCGCCTCCAGCAATGCACGCATGCGACTATCGAGCTGATCGCCGCTATCTTCCTGCTGCAACTTCAGCCTGGGTTTCTGCCCCGTGCCAGCCTGCTTCGGCACCAGCGCATAGACAAAATCATAACCCAGCGCCTCGGCCGCGCGCGCCATCATTTTCAGGGTGACCGCACCTTTCTGCTCATCGCGTTCCAGCACCGAAATACGTGCCGGACTCACCCCCAGTCGGCGGGCCAGTTCGCGGCTCATCATATCCTGTGATACCCGAACACGTCTGATTTCTGTTTTGCTCATGATCGTAAATTAACATATATATTAACTTAATATATATGTTAATTTATATAGCAGCCTGACGTCAACGCCACTTCAATAGGGGTAACCCCTATTGACCCAGACATCAGCCTAGCCAAACATTGGCCTCTTATACTTTAAGAGGGACCCAAAATGCGTATAAATACTTTTCTTATTCTTAACATCGCACTTTCGCTCGGCACAGGACTGCTAATGCCTCGCGCCTTCGCGGTGCCGGTTGTTCTAACCCCCTGGACCCAGGAATCCTACCCCGCCGTAGCAGGCTTCGGTGCTGGTATCTGGACAGTCTCTGGCAGCGGCGATTCGGTCACCCAGAGCGTCAACGGTCAGCCCACCCTGTTTTACAGTGATTTCAACGCGATTAATTCCGATATTACCGGCACGATTCGCTCGAATGGTGGCGATGATGACTACATCGGCTTTGCCCTCGGCTTTTTGCCGGGCGATAGCAGTAATGCCGCTGCGAACTATTTACTCGTCGACTGGAAACAAGGCACCCAGTCATTCGACTTCGGTGCACCCTCAGATGGTACACCCGGTTCAATAGCACCTCGAGGTCTGGCAGTATCTCGTGTCACCGGCCTGCCAACTGCGGATGAATTCTGGGGCCATACGAATTTTGCCGAAAATCCGGCTGGCGGACTGGAAGAACTTGCCAGAGGCAATACTTTGGGTGATACCGGCTGGAGTGCTGGCACTGACTACGATTTCAGGTTTGTGTTTCAGAGTAATCGACTGCAGGTCTATGTCGACAATACGCTCGAGATCGATATCAATGGCAGCTTCAATGATGGCCGCCTGGCGTTTTATAATTTTTCCCAGGCAGACGTGACCTACAGTGCTTTTAATACCGAACCCGCACCACCAACCGTGCCAGTACCTGCCGCGCTCTGGTTGTTCGGTTCAGGTCTTTTGGTGCTTCTGGGCGTTTCGAAGCAGAAGAAATCGTAAAAAAAGGCCCCTGACGGGGCCTTTTTTATGTCTGTTACTTTCCTGAAAACTGGTTAGTCGAGTACGTGCGAAACCAGACCGTCCGCCAGCTTGGGCTCAAACCAGGTGGATTTGGGCGGCATCACTTCACCGGCATCGGCCACCGCCATCAGGGCTTCCATGCTGGTGGGATAAAGCGAAAAGGCGATCGCCATTTCACCGCTGTCGACCCGTTTTTCCAGCTCGACCAGGCCACGAATACCGCCGACAAAATCGATACGATTATCAGTGCGCGGGTCGGAAATCCCCAGAAGCGGGTCGATCAGATTGTCCGCCAGAAGAGACACATCCAGACGCTTCACCGGATCGCTGGGGATCAGGCTCGGCTGGATATTCAGTCGATACCACTGGCCATCCAGATACATGCCGAACTCACCTTCCTGTTTCGGTGATACCGCAGCATCTTCGGCCTTCACGCTGAACGATTGCTTGATCCGCTCGAGCAGTTCATTCTTGCTCAGGCCATTGAGATCGGTGATCACGCGGTTGTAGTCCAGAATATTCATCTGGTTGTGCGGATAGATCACCGACAGAAAATAATCGCTGTTACTCTCGCCATCGCTATCGCGGGTTTTCGCCACGCGCGAAGCCGAGGCCGAACGATGATGGCCGTCGGCGATATAGATCGCGTTCATGGCGTCGAAGCCCGCCGTGATTTTGGCAATCGTGGCGTCATCGTCGATCACCCAGAAAGTATGCTGCACCCCATCGTCGGCGGTGACATCGACCACAGGCTGGGTGGTCGCGACCTGGGCCAGAATCGCGTCCATGTCGGATTGCGATTTATACGCCAGCAACACCGGCCCGGTCTGCGCGTTCAGCGCTTCGATCTGACGCACACGGTCATCTTCCTTCGCCGGGCGGGTGAACTCGTGCTTGCGGATGCGGTTGCTGTCATAGTCTTTCACCGAAGCTGCCGCGACCAGCCCGATCTGCGAATGGCCGTTCATGATCAGGCGATAGGCGTAATAACAGGGTTTGTCATCGCGCACCAGAATGCCTTCGTCCAGCATCTTTTGCAGATTTTCGGCCGACTTGGCGTAGACCGCAGGATCGTATGGATCGGTATTTTCCGGCAGATCGATCTCAGCCTTGGAAATATGCAAAAAGCTCCACGGCCGGCCTTTGGCGCGCTCGCGCGCCTCGGCGGAATTAAGGACATCGTATGGCGGCGCAACCACTTCGGCAGCGCGTTCAGGCAACGGGCGTAAACCGGCAAAAGGACGAATCAAAGGCATGAACTTATCTATATGGTTTAAGAAAGCGCGAATTATACAGCTTTCACGGCAAATTCGCGGCTGTGAAGGACAATTAACAATGCTACACAAATACCCGCGCTGATCAAAACAGCTCCCGAAGGAGCTGTTTTGATGGGCTGTGTGTTATTACGGATTCTGGCTAAGCACCAAAACCCAATGACTGGCGATTACGGGCTGGTACAGTTCACACCATCCGTGGCCGTATCTGTCGTTCCCGTATTATTATCAGTGTCAACCGGTGGTGAACCCAGTGTTGAGATCAGGCTACTCAGCTCACTGCAGGACATACCAGTGTTTCCTCGTAAATCAATCACCGTTGCACTTGTTAAGCTTCCTAACGCATCTACATGACCAATTCCCTGGCCACCAATGTTGCCAAAATTAATGTGCAACTCAGTCAGATTAGTCAGACTGGCCAGCGGAGTCACGTCACTGAAGCTGTTGTTACCGATATACAAGTGAGTCAAAGCTGTCAGACTGGCCAGCGGGGTCACATCACTGATGCTGTTTGCGTAAAGATCCAGGTCGGTCAAACTGGTCAGACCTGACAGCGGACTCAGGTCACTGATGCTGTTATAGCCAAGATCCAGATTTGTAGTCAAACTTGTCAGGCCTGATAGTGGACTCACATCACTAATACTGTTTTGGCCGAGTGACAAATCACTCAGAGCAGTCAGACCTGCCAGCGGGCTAACATCGCTGATGCTGTTCTTGTAAAGATTCAGGGTAGTCAGCAGAGTCAGGCCCGCCAGCGGACTCACATCACTGATGTTATTGTCGTAAAGATTCAGGCTGGCCAGACTGGTCAGCGCCTCTATCCCGGACAGACTTGTAATAGTTTGAGACTGGCAGACAAGGGTTGTCAGCTCATGCACATAGGTCAACGGACCATTTGTAGCCGTAGTAGTCACACATGATTGCAGATTGGTGTCGGTAAAGCTCAGGCTGCTGATAAGAATATCAGCCGGAGTTGCACTGACCTCTGCAGATGCAATGCTCTCGCCCGCAGAATTGACCGCTGTGACCACATAGTAATAGGTGGTGCCATTGGTTAATCCATTATCATAAAAAGGCGGTTTAGCACCGGTAATTTTGGTGCCGCCGGTACCGGTACCGGTCGTGTTTGACGAGTAGACGTTATACGAATCTGCGCCTGATACCGCATCCCAGTTGAGTTTAATACTCTGGTCGCCAGCCGTGGCCAGAAGCCCACTGGCTGGAGCATCAGGAATGCTGGTAGTTGTCTGGTTAGTCGAGCTGCTGCTACTTCCACAGGCGACCACCATAAGGTTAAAAATAATAAGAATGCTTATTCTTCCGATTGTATTCAGCAATTGGGTATTCATTTTGTACGCCCCTGGAGTCCGTGCTGTTAATTTCAGCCAAAATCAAATTATTCTGGCCACCTGGTTTATTACTGTGCACTACCCACTGAACCATGTATTTATGGAGAGAATGGTGGAAGGTTAGCGTCTAAAAATATATCCCACACGATTACACATGTTAAGAAGATGCGCTCAGAAATGATAAGTCTGTCGCATATTTACCTGCAGGAGACGCTGCAAACAGATATCTCTTAATACCCTGTTTTTACAGGCGGATTCATTGGCCACAGAGTGCTAAAATCGCCCCCCATGAAAAATACGACCAGAACCGAGCTGCTCTGCCCTGCAGGCACACTGAAGAACATGCGCTATGCGTTTGCCTATGGCGCTGATGCTGTCTATGCCGGCCAGCCGCGCTACAGCCTGCGCGTGCGCAATAATGATTTCATGGACAAGAACCTGGCGATCGGCATCAACGAGGCGCACCAGCTGGGGAAAAAGTTTTTTCTGGCCTCCAACCTGATGCCGCACAACAGCAAGGTGAAAACCTATATCAAGGACCTGGCGCCAGTCATCGAAATGGGCCCCGATGCACTGATCATGGCCGACCCCGGTCTGATCATGATGGTCAAAGACCAGTGGCCGGATATGCCAATCCATCTCTCGGTGCAGGCCAATACGGTGAACTATGCCACAGTCAAATTCTGGCAGCGCCAGGGTGTGGACCGCATTATTCTGTCGCGCGAACTGTCACTGGATGAAGTCGCGGAAATCCGTCAGGAATGTCCCGACATCGAACTCGAAGTGTTTGTGCACGGCGCATTGTGCATCGCCTATTCCGGGCGTTGTCTGTTATCCGGTTATTTCAACCACCGCGATCCCAACCAGGGCACCTGTACCAATTCCTGCCGCTGGGATTACAAAACCGTGGAAACCACCGAGACCCCCGAAGGCGTGTACAAGCCCACAGACAAAATTGCCGGCGCCGATCTTCCCGGCCCGAACATCGCGGTCGAAGCGCCGAGCTTTATCGCCAAATCCGCCATGGGCGATGGCGCACGCCATCCGCTGGCCGACAAGGTCTACATGCTGGAAGAAAAAAACCGTCCCGGTGAACACACCACCATCACCGAAGATGAACACGGCACCTACATCATGAACTCGAAAGACCTGCGCGCGGTCGAGCACGTCAGCAAACTGATCGACATCGGTGTCGACTGTTTAAAAATCGAAGGCCGCACCAAGTCACATTATTATGTATCGCGCGTTACTCAGAGTTATCGTCGCGCGATCGATGCTGCCGAACGCGGCGAAGCGTTTGACCCCGCCCTGCTCGGCGATCTGGAAAACCTCGCCAACCGCGGTTACACCGATGGCTTTTTCGAACGCCATCACACCGAAGATTATCAGAACTATATCGACAGCCATTCCAAAAGCCGGCAACAGGCTTTTGTTGGTGAAGTACTGTCATACGATAAAGCCACCGGCATCGCCGAAATCGATGTCAAAAACAAATTCAGCGTCGGCGACAAACTGGAACTGGTCACGCCCAGCGGCAACCAGGACATCGTAGTAGACAACATGGAAGACCAGTACGGCAAACATGTAGAAGCCGCACTGGGTAGTGGTTATTTCGTCAAACTGAAGCTACCGGAAAACACCACCGAACAAAGCCTGCTGGCCCGATACATTTAAGACACCCATCAGAACCCGTTTCATATCCACTTTCTATAGCATTTCTTGTTAAGCGTTTAAAAGATGATCTCCGAAGAGCTGTTCGAACACATATCACTCGTCGTCGGTATCGGCGGCCTGGTGTTGTACATGGTGTACATCATGTATCGCCTGGGCAAGGATTCCGGCGCAGGCAGATTCGGCAAGTTTATTATTTTCTTCGCGCTCGGCCTGGGGGTGTTTGGCTTCACGATCAAACTCGTCATCGAGTTTATGCTGGAGCATTAATCCGAAACAGAATATTTGGAAGCGGAACACAGGCAAATTCCACAGAACCGAATTTGAACGCGTGCTTTTACCCCCCCCTCACGACTACCCGAAACACAACGCTTGTAGCATGAACCAGACAGAATGGCGCACCAATCTAGTGCATTAAAAGCTGTCGCCTGAAAAAACTCTGCCTGGTTTGACCCTTGCCTGTGCGCATTTATAAATCTTCGTGAAAAATAATTTCTGCACTAAGCATTAACATGGATATCGCAGATCAAGCCTCAGAGCGATTTGAATACACCCTGTAACAAGCGTTAGGATACGGAATAACATGAAAACTAAATAAAAATACCACCTTTCAATGTCACCTGTTACAGTTCACAGGGAGTTAACTATCTATTACCAGCAAACCAGATATCATCGTTTTGGCATACAAAATGCTTAGAGTACGATATATAAGGAAACATAAATCAGCAGCATTATTACAGGTGAATCGCAAAGCCGCGGATATGACATGACCTGGAACCATGTGGTTAAACAAGCAGTTGAATACAGGCACTGGCTACACCAGCGCCCGGAACTGACGTGGGAAGAAGAAAACACAGCCGTTTATATTCGTGACCAGTTAACCCAGATGGGTATTCACTGGCGAAGTTGCGCCGAACTCGGCGCGGTCGCTACGCTCGCGCCTGATGCGCCCGGCGAACACCTCGCGTTTCGCTCAGATATGGATGCATTACCCATTTCAGAAACTGCAAATGTCGATTATCTCTCTCAATCGCCTGGAAAAATGCATGCCTGTGGACATGATGGACACATGGCGGCACTGCTCGGTACCGCGCTCTGGTTGAAACAGAATGAAGGTCAGTTAAATGGCCCAGTGTCTTTGTTATTTCAACCCGCCGAAGAAGGCGGTCATGGCGCAAAGAAAATGATTGAGGATGGCGCACTCGATGGAGTTGACGCCATCTTTGGCTGGCATAACTGGCCAGCCTTACCTGCAGGTGTTGCCTTGTGCCCGGATGGTGTTGTGATGTCCGGCAATGGTACTTTCCATATGACCATTAAAGGCCGCGGTGGTCATGCTTCACAACCAGAAGCTGCGCGTGACCCGGTTGTCGCTGCAGCAGCGATTACCCTGAACTTGCAACAGATCGTGAGTCGCCGTTTACCGCCACAGGTCGCAGCGGTTGTTACTGTTGCTTCAATCGTTGCCGATAGCGGTGTGACCGTGATTCCTGAAAGTGTTCGTCTCGAAGGCAGCATTCGTATTTCCGATCCTGCCTGGCGTCAGCAGATTAATGAACTGATCGTTGAAATTGCACACAACACAGCGGCCACCTATGGTGTATCCGCAGACACAGAAATCTGTCCACGTTACGAAGCGACAGTCAATCATCCAGCGCAGGCCGAACGATATCGAAAAGCGCTGCATGCCGAGCTGGGCGAACACTATGATCGCTCAGATATCATGATGCCGATTATGGCGTCAGAAGATTTCAGTTATTACCTGAATGAAATTCCTGGCGCTTTTGCACTGGTGGGAATGTCCGAACATGTATCAGGTAAAACTGCGTATCAGGTTCCGTGCCATAGCCCTGAGTATGTATTCAATGATCGCATCATTGAAACTGTCATCCGTGTTTTTTCCCGCATCGCCGGTATACCGGTTCCCTCGCCCACATAATGTTTAGAAAATCAGGAGTAATGTTTCATGAATTGGTTTGAAGCCTACGAATCTGAAATCAGAGCCTATAGCAGGGTGTATCCTGCTGTTTTTGTCAAAGGCGACAATGCACGCCAGACAGATGAAGAAGGCAAAGAGTATATCGACTTTTATGCCGGCGCCGGTGTACTCAATTTTGGCCATAACAATCCAAATATGATCGACGCGGTTATTCAGTACCTGCAGTCAGGCGGTGTGTTGCACACTCTGGATATGATGACACCACCAAAGCGTGAGTTCATCAAGGCGTTTGTCGAAACCATTCTGAAACCGCGCAACATGGACTACAAGCTACAGTTCATGGGGCCAACGGGTAGCAATGCCGTCGAAGCCGCATTGAAACTGGCGCGTAAAGTCACGGGCAGAACAGAAGTGGTCGCTTTTAGCCAGGGCTTTCACGGTATGACACTCGGTTCACTGGCCTGCACCGCAAATGAATATTTTCGTAACGCCGCCGGCACACCATTAAACAATGTTTCGCATTGGCCATTCGATACCAATAAAGGTGGTGGTGTCGAAGGCCTTAAAGCGATACGCGCACTGTACGAAAACAGTTCCGGTGGTTGCGAAAAACCGGCGGCGTTTGTTGTTGAATCCCTGCAGGCAGAAGGTGGTGTTAATCTTGCCAGTAATGAATGGTTACAGGAATTACAGCAACTGGCCCATGACCTGGGTGCATTGTTAATTATTGATGATATCCAGTCGGGTTGCGGACGCACCGGTACCTATTTCAGTTTTGAGGACAGCGGTATCGAGCCGGACATCATCACACTGGCCAAAGGCATAGGTGGCATCGGGACGCCGATGGCGATGAACCTGGTTAAACCCGAACATGACAAACACTGGAAGCCCGGCGAACATACCGGCACATTTCGTGGCCAGAACATTTCCTTTGTCGCGGGACGCGAGGCACTGAGATATTTCGAAAATGATGATCTGTTAGCCGATACCCGTCGTAAGGGTGAAATCATGAAATCTCATCTCGAAGCTATCGCACAAAAATACAGTGACAAAGGTTTCAGTGTTCGAGGTAAAGGCATGATGCAGGCGCTGGATGTGAAAGATGGCGCGCTGGCCAAAAGCATCGCAAACGACTGTTTCGAACATGGCATGCTGTTTGGCCCCTGCGGAGTTGGCGGTGCTGTACTGAAACTTATTCCGCCGCTCACCATACCCGATGATGACCTGAAGGCAGGTCTGTCTATTCTCAGCGAAGCAATCGACCGCAAGATGGAGGCATAAACCATGCGCGAACGTGACGATATGACATTCCCATTCGCGGAATACCAGAGACGAATAAGCGAATTGCGCCAACGCATGAAAGAAAGACTGCTCGATGCGGTGATCATCTCGGATGCGGAAAACATCATGTATCTCACCGACTACCAGACCACCGGGTATTCATTTTTCCAGGCGCTGGTGGTGCCGCTCGAAGGCGAACCCTGGATGGTGACACGCAAACTGGAAGAATCGAATGTGATTGCGCGTACCTGGCTGGAACTGTCACGCCCCTACCCCGACACCGGCGATGCGATCCAGATGCTGGTTTCCTCGCTGATGGAATTCGGCATGGCCGGCCCCGGCAAGACCATCGGTTACGAACGCAACTCGTATTACTTCACGGCCTACCATCAGGACTACTTCCATACTTCGTTTACCAGGAGCCGCATCATGGACTGCTTCGGGATCGTTGAAGAGAGTCGCATCATCAAGTCAGCGGTCGAACTGGAAGTCATGCAGAAAGCAGCCGTTGCAACCAAGGCAGGTATGAAAGCTGGAATTGAAGCCGCACGCCCGGGTGTTACCGAGAATGAAATCGGCGCCGCCATCAGCCAGGCGATGTTCGCAGCCGGCGGCGAAATTCCTGCAGTGATGCCTTATGTCACTTCCGGCCCTCGTACCATGATTGGTCATGCCTCATGGGAAGGCCGTACCGTGCAACCGGGAGAACATGTGTTCCTGGAAATTGCCGGATGTTACCGTCGTTACCACACCGCAATGATGCGCACCGTGGTTTGCGGCGAGCTGAGTGACAGCATGTACAAGTCTCAGGAGTTAATGAAAACAGCGCTGGCAACCGCACGCGAAGAATTCAGGCCGGGGCTAACTGTTTCGGATGCAGACAAAATGATGCGCAACATTATTCGCGAAAACGATGTCGGTGCGAAACTGATCACACGTTCCGGATATTCAATCGGCATTGCGTTCCCGCCATCCTGGGACGAAGGCTACATTATGAGCCTGTTCCAGGGACGCTCGGATATTCTGCGGCCGGGCATGACTTTTCATGTGATACCGTGGATGTGGGGCATCGACGGTGACAAGTCGTGCGGCATTTCAGATACCTTTTATATCACCGAAGACGGCTGTGGTTCATTCTTTGCAGATGTCGAACGTGACTTCACGGTCAAGCCGAACACCAGCGCAGATAAAAAAGTGAGCACTATCAAGCCAGCACTGGAAAAACAGAAAGAGTCTTCCGCCAAATCCGAATAAAGGACAACAGGTTTTATGTTTATAGCAACCAATCCCACCACGGGTGAAGAACTGCATCGCTACCCATTACACAGCGAAGCAGAAATCAATGGCTTTATCGAGCAGGCTAGCAGTGCATTCAAACACTGGCGCAAGACCACATTTGCAGAACGTGCGGCACTGTTAAAAAAGGTCGCACAGTTCATGCGCGATGACGAAGAACGCCTGGCGCGCTTGATGACAGATGAAATGGGAAAACCCATTGTCGAAGGCCGTGGCGAAGTGCAAAAATCCGCCTGGTGCGCGGAACATTATGCCGAGCACGGCGCAGACTACCTTGCACCACGTACCCTGCCTTCGGATGCCACTCATAGTTATGTGCAGCACTTACCGCTCGGAACCATCCTCGGTGTATTACCCTGGAATGCGCCGTTCTGGCTGGCGTTTCGTTTTTGCGCGCCTGCGATCATGGCCGGCAATACCTGCCTGTTGAAACACGACCCGCATGTCCCGGCATGCGCCGAAGCCATTGCGGATATATTTACCCAGGTCGGCGCACCCGAAGGTTTATTTCAGAATATTCGTGTCGATAACAGCGGTGTTGAACAGGTATTGAAGAACGATGCTGTGCGGGCAGTTTCTCTGACCGGTTCCAGCGCCGCGGGCAGTGCTGTAGCCTCGCTGGCAGCCAGCCAGATCAAACCCGCAGTACTGGAACTGGGCGGGTCGGACCCAAGCCTGGTGTTCGCTGATGCCGACCTTGATGCTGCCGCTGAAATTCTGACACTGTCGCGTATTATCAATGCCGGCCAGTCGTGTATTGCGGCCAAGCGGATCATTGTGGAAGCACCGGTTTACGACGCGTTTATCGAGAAGTATCAGCAACGCCTTGCGGCATTGAAAATGGGAGATCCTGCAGACGAAACAACCCAGGTGGGCCCGATTGCACGTGCAGATCTACGTGAGGGTTTGCACCGACAGGTCAGTCAGTCAATCGAACAGGGCGCGCGCTGCCTGCTGGGTGGGGAATTGCCCGATGGTCCGGGATATTTTTATCCGGTCACGCTGTTAGTCGATGTTACTTCCGAGATGCAGGCATCCTGCGAGGAAACCTTTGGCCCGATTGCGGTTGTGATGAAAGCCGATTCAATTGATCATGCCCTCGAAATAGCCAATGACACCGCCTATGGACTGGCGGCATCGATATGGACTGCGGATAGCAAAACCGCTGAAATAATGTGCCGTGAAATCGACGCCGGCCAGGTTGCCATTAATGGTATTGTCAAAACCGACCCGAGATTACCCAGCGGCGGTATCAAACGTTCCGGCTACGGGCGCGAACTCGGGCCACACGGTATCCTTGAGTTTGTCAATGTGCAGCAGGTCTGGGTTGGGCCAAAGATTTAAAGGCGAAACCACAAATCTGAAAGCGTAACCGCAGAGAAAAGCCTTTATTGGTAGAAGCGAAAACCTAGAAGTGGAACCACAGAGGCACAGAGCACACGAAGAAAACCTTTCTGTGTATAAAGCCTGTCATTCCGGTATGCTTCTGGCCGGAATCCAGCGACCTGGAATTTTATAAAACAATGCCAATAACCCGGATCAGATACAGTTTCTTCTGACCCGGGTTTTTATTGCTCTATTTGTTGAACCCGCGAGCAGCAACTTTCGCGTACTCTGCGGCTCGTGGATTGT
>CAYRNH010000029.1:0-14603 GCA_964425515.1 uncultured Thiotrichaceae bacterium
GGCGCTGTTCCAGAATATCGCGCACCCGGGTGCGGATTTTCCATTCGATTTCGGGCAGCAGCTGGTGGGTAATTTCGTCGACAATTTCGCTGATCAGAATCTCGGTTTTAATCGCGGGCGACATCTCGGGTGATAGCGCTGCTTCAGGCACAGCCGTTTCTTCGGCGTGAGTTTCGATCGTTTCAGCAGCGCTGCTACTGGCGGGCTGGTATTGATCTGGAGCAGATATTTCCTGCGCCTCGGGAGCAGGTGTTTCTTCTGGCGCTACGCTTTCTTGTGCCGGAAAACGTTCAGCGACGATTATATCGGTGATGCTTTGATCAAAATCTTCGCTGTCTGCAGACGGTTTGCTGTCAGCTTCAATTTCACTATCGAATAGATCGATGGTTGTTTTATCCGGTTCTGTCTCTGCTTGCGCGTCATCCGGGTCGAGTGCGGTGTTGTCGAACTCGTCATCGTAACGCTCATCGCTGAGGCTGTCGTCATTGCTGGTATCGAGACGGATAAGGGCGCTATCAAACTCATCATCAACATCATCGTTGCTGGTATCGAGACGGATCGGGGCGTTATCAAAGTCATTATCAAAATCATCTTCCAGCGCGTTGATATCACCGAGCAGGGTCAATTCCGGATCGCCGATGCTGATTACGTCGTCGAGTGTCGGGATGACTTTGTCGTCATGTTTATCCATGGTTATGCCTTGCTATTGCAGATCGCGCCTGTGCCAGACGTTTAGGTGTATTCAGACTTTCACTGGTTAATCGTATGGTGCTCCAGAGTATAGTTGCTTTTTTGGTAATGCGCGTAGCGTACCCGACCGAGTTGTTTGAGCGCATCATCAGCATTGATGATCTCGGCGATACGAGGATAGGCATCGCAAAATTCCGGCACATCGGAGCCGAGATTGATCAGCAAATTGATCCCGATGCGAGGCGCGCTATCGCCGATCAGAACAGGGCTGTGTTCGGCTTCGCTGTCAGTGACCTTGGCATGGGGCACAAAACTGCCATCGCTGAAGGTCCAGAGAACATCGTCGAGCAGGCGAGTGGTTTCTGCGTTGTCGGTGCGGATCCAGACTCGGTGCCCGAGCTTCCAGGCTTTTTCTGCCAGTCGACAACAGAACATACGGACACTGCTGATGTTGCTGTCTGCCAGCAGATAAAAATCAACGCGGGTACCACCTGTAGCCATGATGCAGATGATCAGCTTTTATCTTTACAGCAGTCAAAAATATACTGTGTCAGCAGGCTTACCGGTCTGCCGGTCGAGCCTTTGGTGTTACCCGACAGCCAGGCGACGCCCGCGATGTCGAGATGTGCCCAATAGTACTTTTTGGTGAAACGCGAAAGGAAACAGGCCGCGGTAATGGTGCCTGCACCCTTGCCGCCGATGTTGGCCATGTCGGCAAAATTGCTGTCCAGCTGTTCCTGATAATCATCCCACAAAGGCAGTTCCCAGCAACGGTCGCCACTGGTTTCACCCGCATTGAGCAAATCGTGTATCAATGGCCGGTGATTACCCAGCAGGCCTGCGGGGTGTGCGCCCAGCGCGACCACACAGGCACCGGTGAGGGTGGCGATGTCGATCACCACAGCGGGATCGAATTTTTCAGCATAGGTGAGGGCGTCACATAATATGAGTCGGCCTTCGGCATCGGTGTTGAGAATCTCGATGGTCTGCCCCGACATGCTGGTGACGATATCTCCAGGTTTGGTGGCGAGGCCATCGGGCATGTTTTCCACCGTGGGGATGATACCGATCACATTGATCGGCAACTGCAATTCGGCGCAGGTGGTGAGGGTGCCGAGCACACTGGCGGCGCCGCACATGTCGAATTTCATTTCGTCCATGGCCGCGCCGGGTTTCAGGCTGATGCCGCCGGAATCAAAAGTGACGCCTTTGCCGACCAGCACGATTGGTTTCTGATCTTTGCTGCTGCCACGGTACTCGATACTGATCAGTTTGGCGGGCTGGCGGCTGCCGTGGGCGACCGAGAGCAAAGAGCCCATGCCGAGTTTTTCCATGTCCTTTTCTTCGAGCACGGTGGTGCTGACATTAGGGTGCTGCTTGTCCAGGTCCTGCGCCTGTTTGGCAAGATAGGCCGGGGTGCAGATATTGCCGGGCAGATTGCCGAGGTCTTTCGCCAGCTTGATGCCGGTGGACACTGCCATGCCATTACGGACTGCGATTTCGCCGTCCATCAGCTGGCCGCGGCCAGAGACACTGAAAATGAACTTGCGCAGCGGACGGCGTTGGGGCTTTTTGTCAGATTTCAGCAGGTTAAAGTGGTACATCGCTTCGTCGATGGCTTCGATCGACTGGCGGATTTTCCAGGTGATATCGTGCTTTTTCACCTGGATCTCGGTGAGATAGGAGGCTGCCTCGGTGGTGCCGCCAGCTTCCAGGGTGGTCGCCATTATGTTGTTGATTTTACGGAAAGAACGAGTGTTGACATCCTTTTCTTTGCCGCAGCCGATGAGCAAAATCCGGTCGCACAGCGTATTCTCTATATTATGTAGTAATAGAGTCTGACCAAGATCGCCTTCGAGTTCACCGCGGCGCACCAGATTTGAGATATAGCCACCGCTGGCTTCATCCAGCAGCTGCGCCGAGGGTGAAAGTTTGCGTGAGGCGAAAACGCCGACGACAACACAGCCAATGCGCTGCTTTTCCGGACTGCCACTTTTGACGGTGTATTCCATGAGATCTCCAATAATGCTGCTGGGCTAAAAGACGTTGATTGTATGCAATTAATGCAATGTTCGAAAGTCAGTGTGATAATCCACCCCTGATGAATATCCACATGCGAATCATAGACCGGTATATCGGTAAAGAAATCCTGCTTTCCTGGCTAATGGTGCTGCTGATTCTGCTCGCCGTGGTGATGAGCATGGAAACGGTACATCTGCTGTCCTGGATGGCCGATGGCAGTATCTCCGGGGCCGCCTTGCTGCCTCTGCTGCTCAACGGCATGATGAATTTTTCGGTGATGCTGATCCCGCTGAGTTTATTGCTGGGTCTGTTGCTCGCCTACGGTCGTTTGTACAAAGACAGCGAAATGACCGCGATCATGTCGGCTGGCATGGGCCCGAAGGACTGGTATCGACCTTTGTTGCTGGTATTGATTCCTGTCAGCATAGGGTTGATGTTGCTCACGCTGTTTTTTTCACCCCTGGTCGCCCAGCAACGTGCCGGCATTATTGCAGCTGAAAAAAATCGTTCCGAACATAATAATCTGGCGGCTGGCCGATTCAATGAATCCAGAGAAGGTGATGCGGTATTCTTTTTTGAATCGCAAAATAGCGATCACAGCATTATGCACAATGTGTTTCAGCGTCATGTGATTGGTGGTGTCGAACATATCGACATTGCTCCCAGCTCAGAACAGGAAGAGGTTGATGGCCGCAGTTATATGTTGATGAAAAACGGCGAGCACTATATTGGTAGCCCCGGTGATAATAATTACCGGATATTCCAATACAGTGAATATGGAATCTATTTGCCGAATAATCGCAACGCGGTGGCTTCGAGTACCACCAGTTCTCTGAGTGTGGCACAGCTATTGAAGACGAAAGGCAATAAAGCAAAAGCCGAGTTGCAGTGGCGCATTGCTGTTCCGATTGCGTGTTTTATTGTTTGCCTGATGGCGATACCCCTCAGTTACACTACACCGCGCAGCGGACGCTACGCCAAACTGGCGCTGGCGATATTGTTTTATCTGGTGTATTCGAATCTGATTGGCATGAGTTATACCTGGTTAGTGCACGGTGTCATACCGATATGGGTCGGCACCTGGTGGACGCATATTGTGGCATTGATCGTGTTGCTGCTCCTGTTCTGGAAACGGGGTTATCTGGCCAGGCGAGAAGCGAACTGAGATGGTGATTGATCGTTATATTGCGAGATCAATATTCAGTGGCGTGACCGTGTCCACACTGGTGATTGCGGCATTGTTCGCCTTTATTAATTTCGTCACCGAACTGGATAATATCGGCACTGCGAATTACCACACCTTACAGGCACTGTTTTATGTGGCGCTGACCCTGCCGCAACGACTGTATGATCTGGCACCATCGATCATCATGATTGGTGCTTTGATCTCACTGGGTGCAATGGCGTCAGGTTCCGAGCTGGTGGTGATGCGTGCTTCCGGCGTGACCTCCATGCGTATTGTGCGCTCGGTGATGCAGACAGGTCTGATACTCGCAGTGCTGGTTGCGATTGCGGGTGAGACCGTGGTTCCCTATGGTGCCAATGTCGGCAAGTCGATTCGTGCGCATGCGCTCGATCAACATTTGCTGGTCAGCAGTCAACATGGCTTGTGGTCACGCGACAATCACCGCTATGTGAATGCGCGTCGGGTAATACCCGGACACAAGCTGGGCGATATCAGTGTGTATGAACTCGATGCTAATCGACATCTGGTTCGGACCACGCATGCAGATCGCGCAGAATATGAAAATGGTCATTGGGAAATGTTCAATGTGGAGCACAGCAACCTGTCTGCTGACGGTGTGACCAGCCAGCACGTTGCGCATGAAGTCTGGCCGGAACTGATCAGCCCCGGCCTGTTCAAAGTGCTACGCGTGTTGCCAGAAGATATGTCGGCTGAGGATCTGTATCAATACAGTCGCTATATGAGTAAAAACGGGCTGGATGCGATTGAGTATCAGCTGGCGTTCTGGATCAAGATATTTACTCCGTTCACCTGTCTGGCCATGTTACTGATTGCCATGCCGTTGGTATTCAATACCACGCCACGCTCTGGCGGAACCGGACAGCGCGTTATTATTGGCGCCTTACTCGGGATTTTCTTTTTTGTGCTGAATCGGGCCACCAACCATCTTGGTGTGGTTTACGGCCTGCCGGCGATACTCAGTGCAGCAGTACCCATGCTGCTGGTCAGTCTGGTGTCTATTGTGCTGTTAAGAAGATTGAAGTGAATCAGTACAGCGGCTGAATTTATTAGCGTGTTTTAGCGTACATCCAGCATTTCACAGTCTGCGATCAAATCGTGCCAGGTGGCGTGATTCTGGTTAAACAGGCTCCACAGAAAGCCGATACCAACAGCTGCCCAGGACAATAGAGCAGCGAGAAAATAGATCAAGGCCTGTTTCCAGCTCACCGGTTTTCCATCTTTAGAACATAATTTCATCTTCCAGGTTTTCATTCCCAGCGTTTGTCCGCCGTGTGTCCAGAAGCCGGCGTAATACAGAAATATAACCACCACCAGGCTGGAAACATAAAGCCAGTAGAATGGATTGCTGCGAACAATGGCATTGCCGTGGTTCAGCGCAAAATTTTCCACTGCCGTGACAATGAATAGCAGGGCCAGTAACAGCAACAGGTCATAGACTATCGTCATCAGGCGTCGTATCAGACCTGTGTGTGATCCGGGTTCGGAAGGTGTCGTCGCGTCAGTTGTGTTCATGATGGATATCAGTGTTATTAGGTGGCAGAGTCACACGGTGTTCGAGGGCCTGGTTTCAAAACGCATTATGCCCAATGTTGGTGCCATTCCTGTGAAAACAACATGAGCGCGCGGGCGTAGTATACAACAGCTGCTGCGGTGCTTTGCACTGATCATGCGCAGCAATGTTGAGCGCGAATCTTGTCATGATCTTTACGCTACGAGCTCACCTTGCGCTACCGAATAGTAAAAATGCACTCGCATTTGCCAGTCAGCGGAACGATTTATAGCAATGCTTTCGTATCGATATCAGCATTGATCACAGCAAAAATGGCTCAATACGGTCTCTGACAGCCATTTGAAAGCCCCGGAAACCTGTTTTTTTAGATGCCTGTGCATGTTCAAAGTTTGCGTTGCAACGTCCATCGGCGCGAAAAATATCGTCATACATACAATTTATGAGACTGAAAACGAAGCGATGACACGCACATGCATCGACATCAAGTTGGGTTTTGATCCCTATGCAGCCGCACTTGTCGCAGGTTTGTGCCTGGAACAGTTTGTGCAAATGCACTTTGGTTTTTAGTTTTGCAGCATTTGTAACAGCAACGAAGGTCACATTTCGGTCTGAATTTATAAATTATCTATGGGAAGGCCTATGATTTTATTTGAAAAAAATGTTTGCTATATTCGAATTTAGTTTTATACTTTTGTTCGTAACTCACACAAGAGGATGCAAGTAATGGCAAGACCAAAAAAAGCAACATCTAAAAAGAAGACGACTGCGAAACGTGCAGTCAAGAAAAAGACTGCAACTAAGAAAAAAGCAGTAAGAAAGGCAGCACCAAAACGCAAAACTGCAAAACGCAAAGTGGCCAAGAAAAAGACCGCCAAGCGTAAAGTAGCCAAGCGTAAGGTTGCCAAGAAGAAAGTAGCAAAGAAAAAGACTGCCAAGCGTAAAGTAGCCAAGAAGAAGACTGCCAAGCGCAAAGTAGCCAAGAAAAAGACTGCCAAGCGTAAAGTGGCCAAGAAGAAGACTGCCAAGCGCAAAGTAGCCAAGAAGAAAACTGCGAAGCGCAAAGTAGCCAAGAAGAAAGCGGCTCCCAAGCGTAAAACAGCCAAGCGTAAGACAGCTAAGAAAAAAGCTACACGGAAGAAAAGAACGACCGCCAAAAGATAAGGCGGTATCCGCTGGAGAAGGACTGACAGCGGCAGGAAATACGGCTATAGCCAGGCGCGGCCATCTTGCCAGCGCGAAAGCTAAAGCAACCAGGGAGAAGCTGCGTGAACGTATCGCTGATACGGCAAAAGCACTGGCGCAAGCTAGAGCCGAGCTGGCGGCGACGCGTAAGCGTCAGGCTTTACTGGTGAAAATGGCGGAAAAAAAGGAAGCGGCGATCACTTCATTTGTAGAAAAGTGGTCCAGAAAAGAAATGGCCAGAATCGATAAGGCCATGAAGCCAAAAAAGGGCCGTACAGGTCGCTAAAGCGACTTACTAGCTGAACAGAAGCTACTCATCCTCCGGGTGAGTAGCTTTTTTATTTCGGCTTATTTATCCGATAGTGCCATCCTCAGTGTCGTCCGATACCCATGCTAGCTGCTATGATAATCAGCAGTTATTAACATAATGTCACTCAGGTGACCGGTGTCATGTCCCGATTTGATCAAATAGCCGAGCACGAACAAGCGCGTATCGAGCAGTTTTGTGACCATCTCTGGATGGAGCGCGGACTCAGTCAGAATACCCTCGCTGCATATCGAAATGATATTGCTGCAACTGCACAACATCTGCATCAGCACGGTGTGAAACTGGAACAGGCAACCGCGCTGGATTTGCAGGGCGTGCTGACAGGCGTTTTTCAGGCGGGTGGAAAAACGCGTTCGGCAGCACGATTGTTGTCCAGTCTGCGTCGCTTTTATCGTTATCTATTGCGCGAAAATGTAATCACTCAGGATCCGACGCAATTGCTGGAATCCCCCAAAAGCGAGCGTGCGATCCCGGTGAGCCTGAATGAAACCCAAATAGACTTATTGCTGGAGGCGCCGGATATCGAAACCGAGCTGGGTTTGCGTGATCGTGCCATGCTTGAATTGCTGTATGCCACCGGCCTGCGTGTGTCCGAACTGGTGGGATTGCAGTTGATGCAGGTCTCGCTCGAACCTGGAGTGCTGCGTGTTATAGGCAAAGGCGACAAGGAACGCCTGGTCCCTGTCGGTGAAAATGCATGCGACTATTTGCAGCGTTATTTGCACACCGCGCGCCCGGCGCTGATGCAAAATAGATCGCCCGTCGATGCGGTTTTTGTCACCCGGCGCGGCGCGGCAATGACTCGCCAGGCGTTCTGGTACATGATTAAACGCTATGCCGTAAAGGCCACGATTTCACCAAGCGTGCTATCGCCCCACACCTTACGCCATGCCTTTGCCACGCATTTACTCAATCACGGTGCGGATTTGAGAGTGGTGCAAATGCTGCTTGGCCACTCGGATATTTCGACTACCCAGATATATACCCATGTCGCTGATCAGCGATTACGTGATATTTATCAGAAACATCATCCCCGCGCCTGAGCTTTCTATCCCTGAAGACGGGAATTAACTATAATATCCATTGTCTGTTCTTTATACCCGGATTACCCGCCGCAACCCTTTGAGTTCCCTATGAAACATTTCTCTACCATTGTTATTCTGCTTGGCAGTTTGCTGTCAATTCCTTCGTATGCTGCGGGTATGGATCCAGGTGCAAGTCACCTTCAAAGCGCACTGTTAAAGCTGTTACCTAATGTAAAAATCACTCATATAAAGCCTACGCCTATCAAAGGTCTGTACGAAGTGATCGTTGGCACCCAGCTGGTTTATATGAACTCAAACGCCACTTATTTTATCGACGGCGATATGGTGGAAATGTCCACCCATAAAAATCTGACCGAGGCGTCGAGAGCCGTTATGCGTCTCAACAAGCTCAAAAATTATCCAGAAAGCAAAATGGTGGTTTACACCCCGCCCAAAAAAATCAAACATACCATTACCGTGGTGACAGACGTGTACTGTCCGTATTGCCGCCGCCTGCACAGTGAGATGAACCAGTATATGGCCGATGGTATCAAGGTGCGTTATATCTTTATGCCGCTGAAAGGTAAACAGGACTACGATGCCACGGTCAGCGTCTGGTGCTCAAAAGACCGCCGCAAAGCACTGGATATACTAAAGGCAGGGGGGCATATCGAAGCGAAAACCTGCAAAAACCCGATTGATGAACAATATCAACTGGCGCGTTCGCTTGGGGTGAATGGTACTCCGGCGATCATTATGGACGATGGTGAAATGCTGCCCGGTTATGTACCCGAGAAACAGCTGCTGAAAAAGCTGGATGCCAAAAAATCCTGATACAGGTTTGCCCTGTTCGAAAAACGCAGCGGGTCTGCTGACAGGTTTGCTTACTGCAGCCAGACCAGCTGTTGTGATGCGGTGAACAGCACCCCGGTTTTGATCGTATGCCGGGGCCACAGAAGTTGAACTCCCTCGCGATATAAAGCCAGCTGCCGGGAAAACTCCTGCGCGGCAGATGCTGCCGCTGATGGATCTTCAAACTGGTGAGTTTTGTAGTCGATCAGCAATATTTCTTTTTCGTTCACGACCAGTCGGTCGATAATCCCGTACACATCCTGATCATTGTGCCGATAAAGAATCGGTAGTTCGTTAAACGCCTGCGCGTTTTGCGCCTGGAAAATAGCCGCGCAGGCAGGGCTGGCGATCGTGGCACGCGCTTCTTCGCGCCAGGCGCGCAGTCGATCATCCTGTTCGGTGATGCAGAATTCATTGGCCAGCTGTGTTCCGAGTGCAGGGTCGTCGATGCTGCGCGTGCATAACAGTTCGAGTGCGCGATGAATCACGCGCCCGCGCAGTCGGGCATCGATATCTTCGATAGTGCCACTGTGCTGCGTTGAGTGATCGCGGCGACTGGGCGCAATGCTCATCACCGGTCGTGGCAGCTGGGTGAAAGGACGACGCAGCTGGTCGAGCAGCTGCGGATCAAAATCAATGCGGGTTTGCACGCTGGGCGTGTCTGTGTTTTTTTGCACGCCGCTGTCAGCATCACCCACGCTGTAGCGCATCAGGTTTTCAGGATCGGCATCGCTGAGTGTTTGCATGCCTTTTTGCAGCAGTGCTGGCCAGCGACCCGTGCGATTACTGCTCGCACCCGAAATATATAAAAACTGGCGCGCGCGCGTGATCGCTACATAGAGCAGGTTCAGGTTTTCGCGTTCCTGTGCCAGTGCCTTGTTTTGCTGAATCGCACTGGTGACGCTGTCTGTGTTTGCACGGTTCAGGGTGAGCTGAAAAATGGTTGGATGCGCGCTTTCTGCAGGCCAGTCGACCAGGGTGCTGTATGCATCATTATGACTGCTGGCACTGTTACAGTCGGCGAGAAAAATAATCGGTGCTTCCAGACCTTTGCTTGCATGTATGGTTAGAAAGCGCACGCAGTCAGGATTATTGTTTACCGGCTCATCGGGCGCGCTGTCATCAGACTGGCGCAGCGTGCGCAGGCGGTGCAAAAAATGCGTCAGACTTGGATAACGACCGCTGTCGATATCCAGCGACAATTCCAGAAATGAATGCAGGTTCGCGCTCACGCGTTGCTGCTGATCCTCCGGTACCGATGCGTGATAGCGTGCAATGATATTGCCTTCGGCAAAAATACGGTCGAGCAAATCGTGTACCGGAATCGTATCCGCCAGTGCGCGCCAGCTTTGTAACAAACGTGCTGCACGCGCCAGCGGATGTGTGTCGGCAAATGATTCGGCCATGCTCAATAGCCGCGGATACCAGCGCTGTTTGCCGGGCATACTCGCCAGTGTGATCAGGTCCTCATCGCTGGCTGCAAAAATCGGCGACTTCAACACCTGTGCCAGCGCCAGATTGTTGAATGGCGTGATCAGGGTATCGATCAGTTTTTCCATGTCCTGAATTTCAATATTCTGTAACAGGCTGCCGCGCTGGCTGCCAATGAATGGAATCTGCTGGCGACGCAATGCATTTTCATACGCGGCGATATGGGTACGATTACGACTCAGGATCAGAATGTCACCGTAAGCGGCTTTGTTGCTGCTCACCAGTTGCGCGATTTCATCCGCGATCCATTGTGCTTCTTTATCGTGTGCGCTCGGTAATGCTGCGGGTCTGGGTTGTAATAGCGGATTGCGCAAGCCGGTCAGAATTATTTCTTCGGCCTCATCGGGCTCAAACAGAGGCATCAGCGTGACACTGCCAGGCAATTGTTTCAGATGCGTGTCGTGTCGACTGAAACCGGGCAGGTGTTGTCTGATTTCATCGCTATCGAATACTGCGTTGACATAATCGATGATCGCGGGTGATGAGCGTCGGGACGAATCCAGTGGCGCAGAAACCGCGTTAAGATGTTCTGCCAGCCAGCTGGACGCCTGTGCCTGCAAGGCAGGGTTCGCACGGCGAAATGCATAGATCGACTGTTTTTCATCACCGACCAGAAACACGCTGCGCCAGCGTTCTGCTTCACCGGCTGCCATTTCTTCCAGCAGCGGTGCAAGCAAATGCCATTGCGTGGGATTGGTGTCCTGAAATTCATCGATCAGAATGTGGTTGATGCGCTGATCAACTTTGTACTGCACCCAGAGCGCATTGTCAGAACTGTTGAGCAACTGGTAACAGTTCCATTCCAGATCGGTGAAATCGAGCAGGCGTTGTTCGCGTTTCAGACGCTGAAAGCTATCGATCAAACGTGCACCGGCAAAATACCAGGCAGAATTGATCTGGACACTCTGCTGACGTTGTTGTTGATCGATGCAAACGAGTATTCGCTGGCAAATCAGTTCGTGTAACTCAAGAAAACGCGTTTCACCGTCCACACCCATGCTTTTCTGCTGAGACTTAGTAGATTTGCGCGCACGCGGCGTGTTTTTTTCTGTCAGAAAGGCGACGCGTATTTTATTAAAGTCGCTTAAATCGAATTCTACGCGTTCTGACACGCTTTCGATCAATGCAGCATGTTTTTCATTGGTTGCATTGCTGTGTTTGTGCAACAAAATTGCGAATTCGCGTAAATGCTGCTGCATGAAATCATTAAAAAACTCGACAAGTGGATCCATCGTGTTGTCGAACTCCAAATGCGCCTCAAGTCTGTTCTGCGCAAACAACACCGGGTCGCTATGGTGTTCGGTATACGCCCACCAGTCGCTGCGATGATCAAGCATGCTAAACAGCGCAGAGCGTGTGTTCGCCGGGCCATTGCCTGCAATCATCAACACATCCAGCGCGGCTGCAAGTTCACTATCGGGTGTGCGCGTGGCTTCGCCGAACAATGCTTCCCAGGCCTGTTGCATTAACAAACCGGGATCATCGAGCAGTTCAAAACCGGGTGGAATATCGGCTTCCAGTGGAAATCGCGAGAGTATGTCCTGACAAAACGAATGAAAAGTGTTCAATCGCACCGGGTACAGCGCGTGCAGCAGTTGTTCGTAAAGACTGCGCGCACGCGTGAGTGTTTCGTCTGAGGTGTCGGCATCGATTTGCTGTAACAGCGCTCTGAGTTGTTCGGTTTCGACCGTGGCCATTTCGTAGAGCCGGTCGCGCAGACGCAACTGCATTTCGGCAGCGGCCTTGCGGGTAAAAGTCAGCGCGAGAATCGTGCCGGGTTCGGCACCGGCGAGCAGCAGACGCACAATTCGCGTCACCAGCAGCCAGGTTTTGCCGCTGCCCGCAGAGGCCGATACCGTGGCATTGATATCGGGCCGGGTGGCAATCAAACTCGGATTCGGCTGGGTTTCTGGGCTGGCTGGCATGCCGGCTAGCATATAGCTTTAGCGGCTACGAAGAAACTGCTCTATCAGAGCTGTAACAAAGTTCTGGCGATGCAGTACAATGCGGCTTTCCACATTAGAAGAATGCAGTCATGCATCGAACCATAAATCGGGTTTCCTATGAGTAAATATGATGCCTCGGCGATCGAGGTATTAACCGGCCTGGAGCCGGTTCAGAAACGTCCGGGCATGTACACCGACACGGTGCGGCCCAACCATCTTGCCCAGGAAGTGATCGACAACAGTGTCGACGAATCGGTTGCCGGTCACGGCAGCTTGATCGAGGTCACGCTGCACAAAGACGGTTCGCTGTCAGTGCGCGACGACGGTCGCGGCATGCCGGTGGATATTCATCCCGAAGAAGGTATTTCCGGGGTCGAAGTGATTCTCACCCGCTTGCACGCGGGTGGAAAGTTTTCCAATAAAAATTACCAGTTCTCTGGCGGTCTGCACGGCGTCGGTATTTCGGTGGTCAACGCGCTGTCCTCAAAACTGGAAGTGGAAGTGCGCCGCGACGGTGTTGTGTACGCGATGGCGTTCAAGAACGGCGCGCCCAAAGGCAAGCTAAAAAAAACCGGCACCGTGGGCAAACGCAACACCGGTACCTTCATTCGCTTCTGGCCGGAGAAAAAATATTTCGACTCGGTGAATTTTTCGCTGCCACGGCTGAGACACGTGCTGCGCGCCAAGGCGGTATTGTGTCCGGGCCTGATGGTCGAGTTTCACGAAGAAAAAACCGGCGAGACCGAATCCTGGAAATACGAAGGCGGTCTGCAGGATTATCTCGGCGAGAGCCTGTTCGATAAACAGACGCTGCCAGAAGAACCCTTCACCAGCAGCATGAAAGGCAGCAATGAAGAAGTCGACTGGGCGCTGTGCTGGCTGGTCGATGATGGCGAAGTCACCGCCGAATCCTATGTCAATCTGATTCCCACCGCGCAGGGCGGCACCCACGTTAACGGGCTGCGCACCGGACTCACCGAAGCGCTGCGCGAATTCTGTGAAATCCGAAACCTGTTACCACGCGGGGTCAAACTCAGCCCGGAAGATGTCTGGGAGCGCGTGTGTTATGTGCTCTCGGTAAAATTGCAGGACCCGCAGTTTTCCGGTCAGACCAAGGAGCGTTTGTCGTCGCGCGAATGCGCCGCCTTTGTTTCCGGCGTAGTCAAAGATGCTTTTAGTCTGTGGCTGAATCAGCACACCGAAGCCGGGCAAAGCATTGCCACGCTGGCGATCGAAAACGCACAAAAACGTCTGCGCGCAGGCAAAAAAGTCATTCGCAAAAAGATCACCTCCGGCCCTGCACTGCCGGGCAAACTCGCTGACTGTTCTTCGCAGGACAATAGCCTGACCGAACTGTTTCTGGTGGAAGGGGATTCCGCCGGTGGCTCGGCCAAGCAGGCACGCGATCGCGTGTTCCAGGCGATCATGCCGCTGCGCGGTAAAATTCTGAACACCTGGGAAGTCGAATCCGACCAGGTGCTGGCTTCACAGGAAGTGCACGATATTTCGGTCGCGATCGGTATGGAACCGGGTGACAGCAATCTCAAGGATCTGCGCTACGGCAAGATATGCATTCTGGCCGACGCGGATTCCGACGGTTATCACATCGCCACGCTGTTATGCGCACTGTTCCTGCGTCATTTCCGTTCACTGGTCGAAGCCGGTCATGTCTATGTCGCAATGCCACCTCTGTTTCGTATCGATGTCGGCAAGCAGGTGTTCTATGCGCTGGACGAGGCCGAAAAAGAGGGCGTGATCGACCGCATCGAAGCCGAAAAAATAAAAGGCAAGGTCTCGGTAACACGATTCAAAGGCCTGGGCGAAATGAACCCGATGCAACTGCGCGTGACCACGCTGTCACCGGATACACGTCGTCTGGTGCGGCTCACCCTGGATGCAGGCGATGCCAGCAATCAAATGCTGGACATGCTACTGGCCAAAAAACGCGCCGGCGACAGAAAGTCCTGGCTGGAAACCAAGGGCGACCTGGCGATTGTTTAAGATAAAAACGTTTTCACCACAGAGACACAGAGAACACAGAGTAAAAACAAATTATTTGTTAAAACACTGTCGCACTCTAGTTCGTCATCCCCGCGAAAGCGGGGATCCATTGGTTTTTATCAAGGAAGACACTGGATTCCCGCTTTCGCGGGAATGACACACCAGGAAATAAGATGTTTTCTCCGTGTTCTCTGTGCCTCTGTGGTGCAAGCTTTTAAGATTTTAGCTTTACAAGTAAAAAATATCATAACAGACAAAATACTATGACTGACCAGACCAAAATTGATTTTGAGCACATAGAACAGCAGCCGATGTCGGTGTTTACCGAGAGGGCCTATCTCGATTATTC
>CAYRNH010000029.1:14703-16623 GCA_964425515.1 uncultured Thiotrichaceae bacterium
ACATAGAACAGCAGCCGATGTCGGTGTTTACCGAGAGGGCCTATCTCGATTATTCGATGTATGTGATTCTCGACCGCGCGCTGCCGTTTATCGGCGATGGTTTAAAACCTGTGCAACGGCGCATTATTTACGCCATGTCCGAGCTGGGTCTGGCGAGCGGCAGCAAGCATAAAAAATCCGCGCGCACCGTCGGTGACGTGCTGGGTAAATACCATCCGCACGGTGACAGCGCCTGTTACGAAGCCATGGTACTGATGGCGCAGCCGTTTTCGTATCGTTATCCACTGGTCGATGGCCAGGGCAACTGGGGCTCGCCGGACGATCCAAAATCATTCGCTGCCATGCGTTACACCGAATCGCGGCTCGCGCCCTATGCTGAAACCTTATTGAGTGAACTGGGGCAGGGCACGGTGAAATGGACGCCGAACTTCGACGGTTCGCTGGAAGAACCCGAATGTTTGCCCGCGCGTTTGCCCAATGTTTTACTTAATGGTGGCACCGGTATTGCGGTGGGTATGGCTACCGATATTCCGCCGCACAATCTGCGCGAAGTCGCCAGCGCCTGTGTGCATTTGCTGGATGATTCGAAAGCCACGCTCGCCGATCTTTGTAAACACATCAAGGGCCCGGATTTTCCCACCGAAGCCGAGATCGTGACCCCGCGCGCCGATATCAAAGAACTGTACAAAACCGGCCACGGCAGCATTCGCCAACGCGCGCGTTATGAAATCGAACACGGTGATGTGATCATCACCGCGCTGCCGTACCAGGTCTCGGGTAACAAGATTCTGGAACAGATCGCGCAGCAGATGCTGGCGAAAAAACTGCCCATGGTCGAAGACCTGCGCGATGAATCCGATCACGAAAACCCGACCCGTCTGGTGATCGTGCCACGTTCCAATCGGGTCAACATAGACGAACTGATGAACCATCTGTTTGCCACCACCGATCTGGAACGCAGCTATCGCGCCAATCTCAATATGATCGGCATCAATGGCAAGCCGCAGGTGAAAGACCTGCGCAGCCTGCTGGAAGAATGGCTCAAGTTCAGAACCGTCACCGTGCGTCGTCGTCTGCAATGGCGGTTAGATAAAATTACTGCGCGTCTGCACATTCTCGAAGGTTTGCTGGTCGCGTTTTTAAATATCGACGAAGTGATTGCGATCATTCGTGAGAACGACAAGCCGAAACCGGTATTGATGAAACGCTTCAATATCAGCGATACCCAGGCCGAAGCCATCCTCGAATTAAAACTGCGTCACCTTGCCAAACTCGAAGAAATGAAAATTCGTGGCGAGCAGGAAGAGCTCGACGCCGAACGCAAAACCCTGGAAGCGCTGCTGGCTTCGGCCAAACGCCTGAAAACCCTGATCCGCAATGAAATCATCGCTGATGCTGAAAAATACGGTGATGATCGACGCTCACCCATCGTTGCACGTGAAGCCGCGCAGGCAATGTCGGAAACCTCGTTAATTTCCAGCGAAGCGATCACGGTTGTGTTATCCGCCAAAGGCTGGGCACGCGCAGCCAAAGGCCACGAGGTCGACGCCAGCAAACTGGGTTACAAGTCGGGCGACTCCTTGCTCGCCACTGCCCAGGGCAAAAGCAATCAGCTCGCAGTGTTCCTCGACAGCAGCGGACGCGCCTATACCTTGCCCGCACACAAACTGCCATCGGCACGCGGCCAGGGCGATCCTCTGACCAGTTATTTCACCCCGCCTTCGGGCGCGCAGTTTGTTTCGGTGGTGATCGGCGAACCCAATGAAATGCTGCTGCTCGCTAGCAACTTCGGTTACGGTTTTGTCGCCACGCTTGGCGACCTGCACGCGCGCAATAAAAACGGCAAGGCAATACTCAATGTCGGCAAGCAGGCAAAAGCACTGCAGGCCGCAAAAATTTCCGATCTCGACAGCGACCGCA
>CAYRNH010000030.1:0-15841 GCA_964425515.1 uncultured Thiotrichaceae bacterium
AAAATGGTAAAGAGACTATCATTGATCAGCCTGATGCCGGGCAACGTATCGAAAAGCGTGTGCCAATGACACGTTTGCGCGCGAGAATCGCGGAACGTCTGGTGCAGGCACAAAGCAATGCGGCGATCCTGACAACATTTAACGAAGTCAATATGAAGCCGCTGATGGATTTGCGCGCGCGATATAAAGAAAAGTTTGAAAAAAAACACGGCGTGCGTCTCGGTTATATGTCGCTGTTTGTGAAAGCCGTAGTTGAAGCGCTCAAGCAGTCACCGGTGGTCAATGCGTCGGTGGATGGTAACGACATTGTATATCACGGTTATTTTGATATTGGCATTGCCGTGTCTGGTCCGAATGGGCTGGTGGTGCCGATATTGCGCGATGCGGATCAAATGTCAGTAGCAGAAATCGAACAGGCGATTGTGGATTTTGCTACTCGCGCAAAAAATAACTCGCTCAATATCGAAGATCTTACTGGCGGCACTTTCACGATTACCAACGGCGGCGTTTTTGGTTCGATGTTATCGACGCCAATATTAAATCCGCCGCAAAGCGCGATTCTGGGTATGCATAATATTAAGGAGCGTGCGATGGTGGTGGACGGGAATATCGTGGCCTTGCCCATGATGTACCTGGCATTGTCATACGATCATCGTTTAGTCGACGGTCGCGAGGCGGTACAGTTTCTGGTGATGATTCGAGATTTACTGGAGGATCCGGCGCGAATGATCCTCGGTTTGTAATGCATTTATATTCAAGGCCAACGGATAGATGAATAAAAAATACGATGTAGTCGTTATTGGTGCGGGGCCAGCAGGTTATGTGGCAGCGATTCGCTGTGCGCAATTAGGCCTGCATACCGCCTGTGTTGATGAATGGGAAAATCATGCGGGCGAGTCATCATTAGGAGGAACCTGTCTTAACGTAGGCTGTATTCCTTCAAAAGCCCTGCTCGAATCTTCGTATCTTTTGCAGCAGGCACAAAGAGAGCTTTCGCCGCATGGTATCAGCGTGGCAAGAGCGTCGATGGATATAGCCACCATGATGAAGCGTAAAAACCAGGTGGTGCACGAGCTCACCTCGGGCATCGCAGGTTTGTTAAAGACCAACAAGGTAGAGCTGTATCACGGCCACGCAAAACTGTCATCGGGAAAACGAGTCAAAATAAAACCGCGGCGCAGTAAAAAAGTACTGGAAACTATCGAAGCCGAACATATTATTATCGCGACGGGCTCGTCTGCGGTCAGACTCGATCGCGCCAAACTCAAAGACGGTTATATCTACGATTCTTCCGGCGCGCTGGAATTTGATGCTGTGCCAAAGCGCCTCGGCATTATTGGTGCAGGTGTCATCGGCCTGGAGCTGGGCAGTGTCTGGTCACGACTTGGCTCTGAGGTGGTGCTGCTGGAAGCCATGGAAGATTTTTTGCCGCTGGTTGATAAGCAGATCGCACAGGCCGCCTTGCGTGGTTATAAAAAACAGGGGCTGGATATTCATCTCGGTGCGCGTCTATTATCGACAAAAATCAAGGACGATGGTGTGCTTGTTCAGTACGAAACCGACATGGGTAAATTCAGCGAGCAGTTCGACAAGCTGATCGTCGCAGTAGGCCGTAAACCCAACAGCGATCTGCTGTTTGATGATGATATGGAACTCGAACTTGATGAGCGCCGTGCGATTCTGGTGAATGAGCAATGCGAAACCAGTGTTCCATGTATTTATGCGATTGGTGACGTGGTACGTGGCCCGATGCTGGCACACAAAGGTTCGGAAGAAGGCGTCATGGTTGCCGAATTAATCGCCGGGAATTATGCCAGTATTAATTACGATGCCATTCCGTCTGTTATTTACACTCATCCCGAAGTGGCCTGGGTGGGGAAAACCGAACAGGAATGCCAGGCGCTGAGTATCCCGGTGAAAACCGGCGTGTTTCCGCTGGCGGCCAATGGTCGTGCACGGGCAATGAACGAAAAAGATGGCATGGTAAAAATCATTTCGCACGCAGAGACCGATCGTGTTCTAGGTGTACATATTTATGCCGCACAGGCGTCAGAAATGATCGCTACCGCAGTGACCGCGATCAACATGGAAGCGAGCACCGAGGATATCCAGCTCACCGTGTTCGCGCACCCGACCCTGTCAGAATCTATTCACGAGGCCGCTTTGCACGTTGATCGGCGCGCAATTCACATCAAAAATTAATTGATCTCTGTATAATCTGCACTCCGGCATCATGACCGCCAGTTAATATAGCGACGACACGAGACGCACATGAATCTTCACGAATACCAGGCCAAGCTGTTATTTGCACAATACAACATGCCGGTGCCGAATAATGCGGTGGTCGATAGCACCGAAAAAGTCGGGGCCGCATTGCAAACATTACGCAAAGGCGATTGCGTGGTGAAAGCGCAGGTGCACGCGGGCGGCCGCGGCAAGGCGGGTGGTGTCAAACTGGTAAAAACTGCGGCCGAAGTTGAGCAGGCGGTGAAGGCCATGCTCGGCACGCGGCTGGTGACATTTCAGACCGGTGCCGATGGACAGCCGGTGAATCAGGTATTGATCGAAGAAACCTGCAATATTGCGCGCGAACTTTATCTCGGTGCGGTGGTTGATCGCGCATCGCGCCGCGTGGTGATCATGGCATCGACCGAAGGCGGTATGGAAATCGAAAAAGTCGCGGCCGAAACACCGGAAAAAATTCTCAAAACCAAAATTCACCCGGTAACAGGTTTGCAGCCCTACCAGGCACGTGAACTCGCATTCGGCCTGGGTCTGGAGGGTGAACAGATAAAACAGTTTGCTAAATTACTCGCTGGTCTGGCTACTATGTTCAGCGAAAAAGATTTGAGCCTGGTGGAAATCAATCCGCTGGTGGTGACGCAGGAAGGCGATCTGCTCTGTCTCGACGGCAAAATCAATGTCGATGACAATGCGCTGTTTCGCCAGAAGCAGTTGCTCGAAATGCGCGATGAGTCGCAGGAAGATGCGCGCGAAAATATTGCCCGGCAATGGGATTTAAATTATATCTCGCTGGATGGTGACATCGGTTGCATGGTGAATGGTGCCGGGCTGGCGATGGCGACCATGGACCTGATCAAACTTTGTGGTGGCGAGCCGGCCAACTTTCTCGATGTCGGTGGTGGTGCGACCAAAGAGCGCGTCAGCGAGGCATTCAAAATTATTCTTTCGGATGCCAATGTCAAAGGCGTTCTGGTCAATATTTTTGGCGGCATCGTGCGCTGTGATCTGATCGCAGAAGGCATCATCGGTGCAGTCGCAGAAGTCAATGTCAGCGTTCCTGTTGTGGTTCGCCTCGAAGGTAATAATGCCGAGCGCGGCAGCCAGCTACTCAGAGACAGCGGTCTGAATCTGATCGCGGCGAATGATCTTACCGATGCCGCAGAAAAAATTGTGGCCGAAGTTGCAAAAATAAAAGGCCAGTAATATGAGCGTATTAATCGATAAAGAAACCCGCGTGATCTGTCAGGGCTTTACTGGCAAACAGGGTACCTTTCATTCTGAACAGGCGATTGCGTATGGCACCGCTATGGTCGGTGGTGTTACCCCGGGCAAGGGTGGGCAGACGCACCTGGGTTTGCCAGTGTTCAATACGGTGCGCGAAGCGGTGGATGAAACCGGTGCCGATGCTTCGGTGATTTATGTGCCCGCGGCATTTTGTAAAGACTCGATGCTGGAAGCCATTGATGCCGGAGTAAAATTGATCGTCTGCATCACCGAAGGTGTGCCGACACTTGATATGTTGCAGGTCAAGATGGTGGCCGATGCCACGGGGGCAAGAATCATTGGCCCGAACTGCCCCGGTATTATCACGCCCGGTGAATGCAAGATCGGTATTATGCCGGGCGCGATTCATCTGCCTGGTAAGGTCGGCGTGGTTTCGCGTTCAGGAACACTCACCTACGAAGCGGTAAAACAGACCACCGATCTAGGTTACGGTCAGAGCACCTGCATCGGTATCGGCGGTGATCCAATTCCGGGTACCAGCTTTATCGATTGCCTGAAACTGTTCCAGCACGATCCACAGACCGAAGCGATTTTAATGGTCGGTGAAATCGGTGGCAGCGCAGAAGAAGAAGCCGCCGAGTTTATCCAGCTCGAAGTCACCAAGCCGGTAGCCGCATTTATCGCGGGCGGTACTGCGCCCAAAGGCAAACGCATGGGCCACGCCGGTGCCATCATCGCAGGTGGCAAAGGCACTGCGGCAGAAAAATTCGCTGCACTGGAGCGCGCCGGTGTGACCACGGTGCGTTCACCGGCAGAACTGGGGTTGGGAATCAAGCAGGCCACTGGCTGGTGATCATTGATGCATAGCTTTTGTTCTTAGCTATAGAGATAAATTTTAAACCAGTCTGAAATATGATCGGCAATAAAATTGATTGAAGCCTTATCTGAGATCAAATGATCGGTATTTTCTAAGGTAATCACGACAGACTCACCGGCAATCCATTGCTGGATTTCTTCGGCATCGCCTTCGTCGACAAGCGCATCATTTTTTACACTGAATATCAGCGCATCCTTGCTGAGCTGTGCAAGCTTTGTTTTCATGTCGTGCTGCTTGATGTCTTCGATGAACTGTGGTTTAAACGCATAGGTTTTTCCTGCCACTACAATACTGGAATTGCTGCCAGCAGACAGTTCATTCAGAGCATTGCCAAAATGATGCAGTACGTGTACAGGTTGACTGGGTGAGGCGATGGTAACAACGGCTTTGACAGAATCTATTTGCTCGGCGCATGCGAGAGCCGCCGTGCCACCAAGACTGTGTCCAATTAATAATTGTGGCGATTCATATTCGCGCGCCAGAAAATCAGCGGCTGCGAGCAAATCCAGCTGGTTAGTACTGAAATTAGTATCTGAAAACTTCCCTTCACTCTCACCCAGGCCGGAAAAATCGAAACGCAAGGTCGCAATCCCAAGTTGCGCAAGTTGTTTGCTAATGCGATAGGCAACAAGAATATCTTTGCTGCAGGTAAAGCAGTGCGAGAATATTGCATAACAACGTGGTATGGTGTCGGGCAGATCCAGCCTGGCAGCGAGACTAAGCTGGTTGTGACCTGCAAAAGTAAAATGTTTTGTGGTTGGCATAAAATAATATCTAATTAGTGTTGTTGCTGAACAGATTTAGGGTTATAAATATACACGCATTATAAAGAGTGATCAGTGTCGTGGACGCTTTATTGCCAAAAAATAAAATTCCGGTCATTCGTGTCCCCGCTCGCCCAGCCGATGCAAACCCTGGTGGCAGTATCTTTGGTGGCTGGATCATGTCTTATGTCGATATTGCTGGCAGTATTCCCGCAGTCGAGCGTGCGAAAGGTGCTGTGGTTACACGTGCGGTACATTCATTTGAATTCAACAAGCCGGTGTTCGTCGGCGATTTAGTCAGCTGTTATGCTGAAATCGTTAAAGAAGGTAAAACTTCGATCACGGTTAAGGTTGAAGTGTATGCACAGCGTAGCGAGCAAGGTAATTTCGAAACAATAAAAGTGACCGAGGCACAGCTGGTGTATGTTGCGATCGATGAACATCAAAAACCGCGGGCGCTACCTAATATTAAAACATAGTGGTTTTGTAATATAGACGCTCATATGTATGATGCATATTGGCTACGGGGGATAATACGATGTCGAAAATAATGAGAATATTTTTGTCCACCGCACTGGCCGTGGTCACGGCACAAAGTGCAACTCAGGTTTATGCATCGGGATTTGCACTCATCGAGAACAGCGCGAGCGGCCAGGGTGAAGCCTTTGCCGGGGCCGCTGCGGTCGCTTCAGATGCCTCAACCATCTGGTTCAATCCGGCAGGCATGATGCACCTGGGCGATGACCAGATGGTGGTGGTGGGGCATTACATCAAACCAAAATCAGAATTCACCAATGGAAATTCGACGACTGCTGCTGCGGTGGGTGGCGCGCCATTAACCGGCCCGGCAGATGATGGTGGCTCAACTGCTGTGACTGGTAATTTCTATATTGTCAAAACCCTGGATAAAAACGCCAAGTTTGGTTTCGGTTTTACCACACCATTCGGTCTTGCCACGCAATATAACGATAACTGGATTGGTCGTTACCACTCGGTGGTGACAGATCTAAAAACCTATAACTTTAACCCCAGTATCGCGTTTAATTTTAATGACAAACTCAGCGTGGGCGCAGGCATCAATCTGCTGCTGGCAAATGTGAAATTCACCAACGTGGTTGATTTTGGCTCGCTTTGTTATGCGGCTATTGGTGCTTCTGCATGCACTTATAAAGGCATCGCACCACAGGGGGCCGATGGTTTTGCCGATCTTTCTGCAGATAATTACAGTGATCTGGCCTGGGGTATCAACTTCGGTCTTTTGTATAAACTGTCTCCCGACACACGCCTGGGTCTGGCATACCGTTCACGTGTCACTATCAATGTAACAGGCAGGGCCAATTTCACCGTGCCCGGTTCAATGAGTTTTCTTACCAGCGGAGGACAGTTCGTCAACACAGGTCTCAAAGCTTCGGTCACCTTGCCAGACAGTCTCTCGCTCAGTCTTGCCAGCGATCATGATAAATGGACCTGGCTCGCTGATGCTACCTGGACCGGCTGGAGCTCTTTTAATGAGTTACGCATAAGCTATGACAATCCCCTGCAGCCCGACTCTGTCACCACGGAGAATTGGAAAAATACTATGCGTTACTCGGCAGGCGCAAATTACAAATACAGCGATGCAATATTATTGCGTGCCGGCTGGGCTTATGATGAAACGCCGGTACCCGATGCCGAGCACAGAACCGCACGCGTTCCCGGAAATTCAAGACGCTGGATATCGCTGGGAGTCGGTTACAAGATGAAAAAAGACATGAATCTGGATGTCGGTTATTCGCATCTGTTCATCAGCGATACGCCGATCAATAACACCTTCGAAAGCGGTGTGCCCACCCTCGCGGCGACATTGAATGGTACCTACCAGGCCTCTGTCGATATCCTCAGCGCCCAGCTTGTCTGGAAATACTAATCAGGAGCTAAACCATGAAAGTCACACATTTATTTATGGCGCTGCTGGCGACTGCTTTGCTGGCATCCTGCTCATCCAAGCCAAGCGACTCAGTGCAGAAGAGCGTTGATACAGTAGGCCCTTATTCCAGTACCTTTGATCCAGCAAATGGCCTTGTCCCTTTTCCGGATGATCTGCTGTTTCAGGGAACGACAGATGGTACGCTGAATATTCCAGTGGCCAACGCGGCGGATTTATCCGATCCCAAGGTGGCAATGAATGCGCTGGATGGTTTCTCCACCGATGCACCGATCACCGCCGGTTTTTCAGGACCGATTGATCCTGCCTCGGTGACCGCGTCATCGGTTCGTATGTTTGAGGTTAGCGAATTACCGTCTGCGCCGGGCGGTGCAGTGTCCTCTCTGAATGCCGAGCTGACATTTGGCGTTGATTTTTATGCCACGGTTTCCAGCATCGATCCTACGCAACTGGTGATTCTGCCGCTGAAACCGCTAAAACCCAAAACCAGCTATCAGGTAGTGATCACACATGCATTGATGGGTACAGATGGCAAATCAATGCAGCCTTCAGTCACTTATGCACTGGTGAAGTCCGATACGCCATTCACCAGCATACCGACTAATCAGTTGCCGCTTGCACTGAGTAGTTTGAGCGCTGCTGATTTTGCCAGCATCGAAGGCCTGCGCCAGCTGATTTCAGCCAGCGAGGCTACTACCGTGGCCATGGCCAGCCCCGCCCTGACCAAGGCTGATATCATATTGAGCTGGAGTTTTACCACCCAGTCTATCGGTGATGTACTCACCGCCACACGTACTGAAGATCTGGCGATCACGCCATCACCAGGAACAACAGCAGGATTTAGTTCAACCCCTGTGCCCGGTTTGCCCCTGACCGAGGCTGACATTCATGTCGGCTTTCTCCAGGTCCCTTATTACCTGACCGCACCGAGCTCGACCACCGATACCGCATCCTTGTACAAGCATTGGGAAGGTGCAGGTGGCAGCAATCTGACTCAGTACAACAAGACTCCTGTGCCAACCTCCACCCAGACCATCCCGATGCTGGTATCGATACCAAAATCGTTTGCAGCTTGCCCTGGTGGTGTGAAACCTGCGAGCTGGCCGGTGGTGATTTTTCAGCATGGCATCACGCGTAACCGCACCGACATGATGGCGGTGGCTGATTCGCTGGCGAAGGCGTGTATGGCAGCGGTGGCGATCGATTTGCCTTTGCACGGTTTGACCGGAAATGAAACCGATGGCACCCAGGCATTTTATAAATTAGGCGGCTATGGCGAGCGCACTTTTGATATGGATGTGCTGACCCAGGATCCCACCACCGGTAATGTAACTGCCAACGCAAGCGATGGCGTGATTGACAGTTCCGGTAGCAATTTTATCAATCTGAGTAATTTACTCGAAACCCGCGACAATATGCGCCAGGCGGTTTCTGATTTATTTGTTCTGACGAATAATATCAAGCATGGTGCGGTCACTGACGGTACCGATACATTTGATCCGACTAAAATCTATTTCCTCGGTCATTCACTGGGCGCGATCGTCGGCACGCCTTTCCTCGCGCTTGAAGGCGGCACTGTTAAGGCTGCGGTACTGGCCAACGGTGGTGCGGAAGTCGCCAAGATTCTGGATGGTTCAGCGACATTCGGGCCGGTGATCTCCGGTGGCCTTGCCGCCAATGGCGTGAACAAGGGCACCAGCGATTACGAAGCCTTCCTCGGTGCAGCGCAGACCGTGGTGGATTCTGCGGATCCGGTGAACTATTCACTGGATGCGACCGGTTATGCACCATCGGCAGCGAAGAATCGTGGCCTGCTGTTCTTCGAAGTGGTGGGTGATTCGGTGCTTGGTAACCTACCTGATCAGGTGGTGCCGAATACAGTGGTCAGCAATGTTGCTACCAGCACGATCGGTGCACCGCTGGCAGGTACCGAACCGCAGCTCACCTTACTTGGCCTGACCCAGGTGAATACGCCACAGTCACCGCCAGGAGGAGGCGCTAGTTTATTGCTCACGACCAAATACACCGCGGGCGATCATGGTTCGGTGCTGGATCCTGGATCTACTAGTACTGGCCTGGCGGTAACCACAGAAATGCAGACTGAATTAACCAGCTTTCTCGCCAGCAATGGTAAATCGCTATCAGTGCTTGATTCTTCTGTGCTTCAGGCGCCATGATTGTTTAGTGCCTGTTTGAAATAAAAAGCCCTCTTCGGAGGGCTTTTTATTTAAGGTTTTACATTCGCGTTTATTAGCGTTATTTGCGGACTAATGTTTTTTATCTAAAGCGTCGCACACGTTGATCCGTGCCGGGGTGTGATGACAAATAGGATTCAAAACCAGTCTGTTTGTCAGAGCCGGTGATACGTTCCAGTATGTTAGCGAACGCCCGAGTGTCTATATGGTTGTTCACCATGTACTGGTAAGCGTAGTCGTCGGCTTCGGTTTCAAATTCGCGTGAATATTTTGAATTGATCAGCACCGTCGGCATGGCTGCGATCAGCGAAGAGGTTGAAATCGGGTCGCCGGTGATACCGGCGATCAATAATGCTACCGCCGAGTTCTGCATGGCCATACGTATTGCGTGCCGGTGCACGAGGTGGCCAATCTCGTGAGCGAGTACGGCCACGATCTCGTCGTCGTTTTTGCTGATCTTGACCAGGCCGTCGGTGACCACGATGATGCCGGACGGTAGCGCAAAAGCATTGGCGCCGATTTTTTCGCTACTGCGAAATACGAGCCGGTAGCTGGCGCTGTTGGGAATGTGGCGTTTCATTTCTGCGAAACGTTTTTGCAGTCGCGCCTGTGTTCTTGAGTCGAGTTGTGATGGTTCGAAAGCAATCTTGTCCAGTGTATTTAGCGTGCCTTTGCCGAGTGCAAGATCAACACTTTCGGGCAGGTTATAAGCGACCTTGGCTGCCAGGGCAGGAATGCCGTAAGTCACCATGCCCCAGCTGAAAATAGCGGTGAGTAGCAGCGCTGCCAGCACATACACAACGCGCGATTCCAGAAGATGAAGAACAGAAGCGGCCCTGGCTGTTTTCTGCTGGTTGAGAAAAGCATCGACCATATCGTTGTCTGCGATATGACAGGTGCCGCCATCAGGTAGCGTCAGCACGCGAGGCGTATTACCAAGGCGCGAGCTGACCTTAACGTCGCTTAGCACATAGGATGTACTGCGGCCATCATGTAACAGCACAATACGGCCATCATTTGTGAATAACAGCTCGGTATCGCTGGTATCTGATGTGCTGCCGTCGAAATAGCTGGCACGGGTTCGTTTCATCGCAATAGCATAGCACTAGAAACCAAGATCGATATCCAGCGCCGATGTGAATTCAACGCCCGCTGCGGTAACGGCCTCCTGCTCATCAGCAACAAAGCCTCGTAGATCACCTTGCGCAATAAGCGCGGTATGGTCGAAGCGATATTTGGCAGTACGTATTTTGGCCCAGGGAATAAGCAGGCCGACACTGATAAGAATAGCGATGATGTTAGTGAAATAAATATAGAACATACCGCGAACACGCAGCGTGCTCTGTAGTTTGTGTTTTTCCAGGCTCGTATTATTGAGTACCAGATTGTCTGTGCGCGTGCGAATATAAACCGCAATCAATAAATAGAATGCGAGCACTAGCACATAACTGACTACCATGATTCCAATAACCGCTTTGGGTACAGGTTTGTGTTTGCCCGGTTGTGTTTGTTGGCACTTGCTTGCGGGCGTAGCGGGATTGCATGGCGTTCCAGTCCTGGAAGCGTTAGTGCTTTGTGGTAAAGGCTGATGATTGGTCGACTGTGTCTGTTGTTGAGGCGCCTGTATTTGCTGAGCGCTGTGATGTTTGGCTGCGTTGATGTAGCCCTGGTAAGCAGGTATCGCAATTGCCGATATGATCCCCAGGATAATGGCGATAATAAAAGGCGCTGCAAGCGCCTTCAGGTAGATCATATAAAAACTACCACCCGTCGCGTGGAAGTCGAATTTTGATGTGCCGAAATAACTGTGCTCAACAGTGAACTGTTTGGATCGTTTTACCGAATAGGGTATGGCAAGGCCGAGCGTGATCATTGAGAGTAAAAATAAGCCGATATAGACACGCGCTGCTTCGCCAAGCGCGCCATCAAAGTTAAAACGAATATTGCGATAGGCAGAGTTGCGGGTATTGAACTGCATGGATTTAACCACTATCCAGGGCAGGGCAACAATGTACAGGATAAGAAATATAATTTTTAGTATGTGAATATATTCAGTGCTGACCACATATACCAGAAGCACGGCAAACACCAGCATGCGACCCTTAAGAATCGCGAGTGGGTCTGCCAGATAATCGAAACTGGAGCCATCCAGTATGGTATTGCCGTAGAAATAGCGTTTACTTCTGACTTTGGCCCAGGGTGAATAAATGCCGATGGTAATAATCGTAAGCGCTACGTTCACTATCCAGATTTTAAAATATTCGCCTGCTTTTCCGTTGAACTGAAACTGTAAGGTACGACTACTCTCCGGACTGTCCATAGTAAATTCCCTGGCTGCTTTAAGTATTCTTTGCAGTATAGGAGAGATATAGAGAAGTTCAATCGATTCGAAGTGTGCCTGTCGGTCGGTGCGTGCTATCAATAATCCGGTGTTCGATCAACCAGTGCTGCGCATCCTCGGCATCCTGCTCGAACCAGGCGTGGGCAGAACCGAGTCGAAAGCTGTAGCCCCAGGCATCCATATCACTGAACATGCGAGCGCGCTGCATTTGTGGAATTTGATCTGCGAGCAGTATTTGCAAATAACATACTCCATCCTCCTCGGCATAACCGCCGCCGGCATCGGTGTGCACTGCATCACGGCGTTGCTGATCCATGCAGATGTAATGACAGGCTTCGTGCAGCGCGGAATGCACAGGTGTATCTGCGCGAACATAAAGACGATTCTGGATCAGGCCGGCTTCCGGCGCCTGCCAGAAACTGCCGGGTATGTCGGTGGTGTCATCAACGCTGATGACGTCCAGACCGTAACACTTTAATACGTTTTGCAGTACATCGAGTTCGATGTCACCGCATAATAGAACGCGGGGGTCTTCAGTCGAGGTAATGATGGCGTCTGAATTCATCGAGCATGGCTTCGAGTGCCTGGGCGCGATGGCTGATAGTGTTTTTCACTTCCAGCGCCAGCTCGCCACCCGAGCAATTGTGTGTGGGGACAAAAAATATGGGGTCGTAACCAAAGCCGCCATCACCGCGCGGTTCCTGCAAAATATAACCTTCCCAGCTGCCCTGAGTAATGATGGGCACAGGATCGGTAGCGCTGCGCATAAAAACAAGGATGCATTGATAACGTGCAGTGCGTTCAGAGTTGGGCAGGCCTTTTAGTTCGGCCAGCATTTTGTTGTTGTTATCAGTGTCGCTTGCATTTTCACCCGCATAACGTGCCGAATACACGCCCGGGCGTGCGCCCAGAGCATCAACTTCAATTCCGGAATCATCGGCGATGGCAGGCAGGCCGGTGATTTCTGCAGCGTGGCGAGCCTTGATGATCGCGTTTTCAACAAAGGTGGTTCCGGTTTCGGGAACTTCGGGAACGTCGTAATCGGATTGCGGCACCACTTCGATACCGCTATCTGCAAACAGTTTATTGATTTCGCGCACCTTGCCGGCATTGCCGCTGGCGAGTACGATTTTTTTAAAGTCAGCGTGCATCGGTCACCTGTCAGCTTTCAATGGCGGCGCTTTGTGCGGCAAATATTTGCTCGATGCCACCCTGTGCCAGTTCTAACATGGCATTGAGTTCGGCCGCGTTAAACGCATGACCTTCGGCAGTGCCCTGTACTTCGATGAATGCATTGTTGCTGTTCATCACCACGTTCATATCGGTTTCGGCGTTCGAGTCTTCGGCATAATCAAGATCGAGTACCGGCGTGCCTTCATAGATACCCACCGATACCGATGCGATCTGATGATACAGCGGATTTTTTTTCACCAGCCGTTTTTTCATCATGTGCTGCACCGCATCGTGCAGGGCGACCCATGCGCCCGAAATGCTTGCGGTGCGGGTGCCGCCGTCGGCCTGAATGACATCGCAGTCGATATTGATGGTGTTTTCGCCCAGCGCTTCCAGATCGATGCCCGCGCGTAGCGAACGGCCGATCAGGCGTTGAATTTCCATGGTGCGGCCGCCCTGTTTACCGCGCGAAGCTTCCCGGTCCATACGGTTGCCGGTGGAACGTGGCAGCATGCCGTATTCGGCGGTGACCCAGCCCTTGCCCTTGCCGCGTAAAAAACCGGGAACCCGGGTTTCGACCGAAGCGGTGCAGATGACTTTGGTGTCGCCAAACTCCACCAGCACCGAGCCCTCGGCGTGTTTGGTATAGTCGCGGGTGATAATGACTTTGCGCATTTCATTGGCGGCGCGATTGCTGGGTCTCATGGTATTTCCTCGTTAACAGGCGCGCATTATACATGGCCAGGCAGCGCCTTGCCTGCCGTGTGCGGATAGCTGCTAGAATGGAAAATCGCACAGTGGCGGGTCGAATGCTGATCTGTGCTGGCTATATATCCGGATCATTCGATTCGGGTCAGACTGAGGAGATAATTGCATGGTAAAAAGTATGACTGGTTTTGCGCGTTGCCAGTCCAAACACGCTTTCGGTACCCTCACCTGGGAACTACGAACCGTCAATCATCGCTATCTAGAAACCACCCTGCGCATCCCGGAAGAAATGCGTAGCCATGAAACGCGCTATCGTGAAATGGTGAATGCGCGTCTGGCTCGCGGCAAGGTGGAATGCAGTTTGCGCTTCAAACCCGAGGTGGTAATAGAAAGCGGCATTGAAATAAATCAGGAATTTTCCAAATCACTGGCCAAAGTCTGTCAGCAGCTCAATGATATTTTGCATCAGCCATCGGAAGTCAATGCGATTGATTTTCTGAAATGGCCCGGCGTGATCAAGGAAACCGCGCAGGATATGAAGCCGATACTTGATGCCAGCGAACAACTGCTTACCACGGCACTCAATGAACTGATTGCAAATCGCGAGAGCGAGGGCGAACGTTTGCGCGAAACGCTGATGCAGCGTTGCGATAGCATGCAGGAGCTGGTGAACACAGTCCGCTCACAATTACCCGATATCCAGCAGGCCTATCGCGAAAAATTACTGGCGCGCCTGCAGGAGCTGAAAGCCGAGCCCGATATGGACCGTCTGGAACAGGAGCTGGTGTATCTTGCGCAAAAAATGGATGTCGAAGAAGAAATTGACCGACTCGAAAGTCACATCAAGGAAATGGCGCTGGTGTTAAAGCGCGATGAAGCGGTCGGCAGACGACTGGATTTTTTGATGCAGGAACTCAACCGCGAAGCGAATACGCTGGGTTCAAAGTCAGTGGATATTAAAACGACGCAGGCATCGGTTGAACTTAAGGTGCTGATCGAACAAATGCGGGAACAGATCCAAAATTTGGAATAACTTTAAATCCAGAGTCGTCTTCAACAAGCAAAAGTCCGTAAACCTATAGCAGGCATTCGCAGTATATGTTGACAGAAATTTATAAAGCATCAAATGGACTTGTAACCGCCAATCCACCCTTTTTAATCACATGGGTGTAAATCATGGTAGTGCTTATATCAGCATGACCCAGTAACTCCTGAATCAGGCGGATATCCTTACCTGATTCCAGCAAATGGGTGGCAAAGGAATGGCGCAGTGTATGACTGGTTACGCGTTTGTTGATGTCTGCTTTAGATGCTGAGCCCCTGATCGCTTTCTGTAAGCTGGTTTCATGGATGTGGTGTCTGCGAGTCTTACCAGTGCGGTGATCAAAAGCTAATCGAGTCGCCGGGAATGCATATTGCCAGGAGAAGTTTTTTGCAGCTGCCCCAATCTTTCTGGCAAAGGCGGCAGGCAGCAAAACCTCACCAAATCCAGCCGCTACATCACCGTCATGTATCGCTTTAACATCAGTCAAATGCGCATGTAATAATGGTATGAGCTTCGCTGGCAAAGGTACGACACGCTGTTTATTGCCCTTGGATTCCCTGACAGTTATCTGACGGTACTCGAAGTCGATATCCTGAACTCTGAGTCGTGTACATTCCATAACGCGCATACCGGTACCATACATGAGTGAAGCCATCAGTTTTGCGCGCCCTGACATTGCTTCCAGTAATCGCTTGATTTCATCTGGCGAGAGCACAGTTGGAATATGCTGTTTAGACGAGGCCCGACTAAAACTTAAAATGTTGTTAACATCACGCCCCATTACTTCTCGAAACAGAAATATCAAGGCATTCAACGCAACCTTCTGTGTCGAGGCTGACACCTTGCGCTCTAATGCAAGGTATTCCAGGAAATTCTGAATATCTAATATACCGAGCAGATTAAGGTCGCGCCAGTCACTAAACCGCAGAAAGCTGACAATCCAGTGTTCATATGTTTTTTCTGTTTTGACAGCCATACGACGTACCCGAATCGTCTTTACGAATGCCATGTAAATATCGGAAAACTGGTTTCTAAAGCGAACGATACTTTGATTAGTGGAGGGTGCAGCAAGCAGTGAAGGGTCGGCATCGCGCATCAGGGATGGGTGGTCGGGTTCAAGTTCACGTGCAAATGCACGCCATCGGTGCCAGTCGTATGTGCTGGACCACTCCGGACAAATGAGCTCATTGAACAATAACCTTAACGCATCGGCGATCTGCCGAAATTGCCATTCCTTCAGTCCTGGCAGTCTGCCTTTTGCATTGAGATATTGGTCAATATTCTGACCAGTATGGTTGCTCAATGGGGTATTTTCGTGAGACTCGATATAGGCCTCTATATGCTTG
>CAYRNH010000031.1:0-15650 GCA_964425515.1 uncultured Thiotrichaceae bacterium
GCTCGATTTTCTTCATGCATGGCAATCGTGACTTTCTCATCGGTGACGCGCTGGCTCAACGTTGCGGTTTCAAACGTATCCCGGACCCTACTCTGATTCATCTCAATGACAAGGCGATATTATTAATGCACGGCGACACCTTGTGTACCGATGATGTCGATTACATGCAGTTCAGAAACGAGGTACGCGACGAAAACTTTCAGAAAAGTTTTCTTGCCAAATCCCTGGGCGAACGCCAGCAGATCGCACAATCATTACGCGAATCCAGCAAGGAAGCTACGGCACAGAAAAAACCTGAAATTATGGACGTGAATCAGCAGGCAGTCGAAAGCGTAATCTCACAGCACAAGGTTCAACTGCTGATACATGGGCACACACACCGACCCGCAATTCACAGCCTGGAGGTTAAGGGTGTACCCAGCAAACGCATTGTACTGGGTGACTGGTACGACAGTGGCAGTTATCTGGCGTTTGATGACAGCACCTCCCTCAAGCTTCAAAACTATCACTGACAGCACAACCTCAAAGTCGCACAGATCCGGAAAATCAGGGCAGGGAAAAGTTTTTATAGCCCACTGGCGTGACAAACAATTCAGGATTCACTTTAACTTTCTCAAAATTCAATAAGGTCTTACGAGCATTGTTACTATGCCATTCCAGCACAGGTAAGCCTTTGCTGTAATACGCACCCGCGTCATACACCTGATCAGCGATAAAACAGGGGGTCTTAAATTCATCGGGGGTTTTGTGCAGATCCTTGACCTGATTAGCAGCTAACACCTGTTTATAACGCTGCAATATTTTTGTCACCTGGGGCAACAACTTCTCAGCCACCTGGATATCAGCACATATATTTTTTTTCTGGCCTTTCACATTCATTCGATAACGATACACCGGGTGCCCTGAGATTTTGGGTGAATCTTTTAATGGTAAATAGCTTGTATTGACCAGCTTATCCATTTCGATTTTTTTATATTTTAAGTTTTTCATCACCAGCGTTCTATGATCAAACATACTGACACTGTAGATAGTTCTGGTTTTATCATCGTAAAGAATAAAACCGTCTGGCTCACCCAGATCGTTTATCCGCAGAAATCTGTCTGTCACAATATACTGGGTTTTATACGGAGCGGTTCCTGCCTCCTGTTCTTCATAGGTCAGACGATAGGCCGGTACGGTACCAGCGGTTGCAGCAAACGCCGTTCTGGCAAGCAGAAACAGTAAACCTGAAATCAAAAATAAATTACGCATCATAGTGTTTATCGGTTAAGAACCCGAGTACTCGTTTTTTATAGTTAAACTTGATTATGACTGCATCTGCCCTGATAAGCGATACCGGTGATTTGATTTTTTTAGCCATTACCGCTCCCGGCAAGAAAATTCAGCTCATTCCGGGTAAATCCCGCCCGGGTACGCGCGAGCTCATCCATCGGGCCGGTCAATTTAGTCTGCTGATACTCGGTTAGCAAGTTGCTGAATGTTTCGTCGCTATCCATATTTTGTAGCTCGCACAAATATTTGAACCAGTGGCTGCCAATACCGACATGCCCGATCTCATCTGCAAAGATAATCCGCAATATCGCTGCCAGCGCGTCATCACCCACCTGCTCCAGGCGAGCGATCATCGACTGCGTTACATCAAGACCGCGCGCTTCCAGTACACGCGGCACCAGCGCCATGCGGGTCATGACATCGTGATCGGTTTTCAGCGCCATTTCCCACAATCCATTATGCGCCGTATAAGCGCCATAGTGACTGTGCCGTGATTGTAGATAATCGTTCAGCAGACTGAAGTGCAAGGCTTCTTCGGACGCCACCCGTAGCCAGTCACCATAGTATTGCGTTGGCATGTCACGAAAACGATAGACCGCGTCGAGCGCCAGATTGATCGCATTAAACTCGATGTGTGCAATGGCATGCGCCATTCTCAAGCGTCCTACGCCCGACTCAAAGCTTCGTTTGGGGACTTTGCGTGGTGATACCAGCTCAGGCGCTTCAGGTCGCCCGGGGTGCTGAATGCGCTCGATCTTTGTTTCGGTATCAAGCACCAGTTCTTTACTCTGCCAGTGTGCATAGAGCGCGCGCGTCATCGCCACCTTTTTCGTGGGATCACTTTGCATCAGACAGTCCAGGGTATTCTGGTAAAGAGGACGCAACATCAATTCAGGGTGGGCAATTCAAACGAACTACAGTCTACCAAATTCTGTTGCCAGTGTATCAGCAGCCATAGTATCCGTATCCAGAACAAAAAGAGCCCGCAATGCGGGCTCTGTTTTCTGATATTTAACAGCGTGTTACTTCACGGCTATATTATCGCGGTTCTTTTCGACCGTACGGCTACCAACACCACTGACCTTGGCCAGGTCGTCAATCGATTTGAACGGGCCGTTCTTTTTACGGTAAGCCACAATAGCTTCTGCACGTGCCTGGCCGATACCGTTCAGCACCTTGCTCAAAGTAGCCGCATTCGCAGTATTTATATTGACCGGCTCGGCAGCACAGACCAGCAGACTAAAACACAGGCCGGCAACTAAAATAATGGTTTTGATCATCTTCATGGTCACATCCTGGTGAGTTGAAAGGAAGGCAAATATATATCTGCAGGGAAAGTTCAGCTATCAGAAATATCTGAAATAATTGTCCGTAGCGTCTGAACCGGGTCGGCTGCCTGGGTCACAGGCCGACCGATCACCAGATAATGCGCACCTTCGGCGATGGCCTGAGTTGGCGTCATCACCCGGGACTGGTCATCGGCAGCAGCGCCTGCAAGGCGAATACCCGGGGTAACCAGAACAAAATCGCTGCCATTTTGCTGACTTAGCAGCTGAGCTTCCTGCGCCGAACAGACCACACCATCCATACCCGCCTGCGCCGCCAGGCCTGCAAGCCGTTGCACCATCTCGGCGGGCGTCTGTTCAATCCCCAGCGCTTCGAGCTCGCGCGGCCCGCTGCTGGTGAGCAGTGTGACCGCGATCAGCAATGGCGCATCCTCAGCGCTCAGCGCATCGCGAGCTGCCTCCATCATGGCGGGACCACCGAGTGCATGCACATTGAGCATCCAGACGCCGAGATCGGCTGCCGCTCTGCAGGCACTGGCCACGGTGTTGGGAATATCGTGAAATTTCAGATCCAGAAAAACATCGAATTTCTTATCGACCAGAATACGTACCAGTTCCGGGCCACAGCGTGTGAACAGCTCCTTACCCACCTTGAGGCGGCAGAGACTCGGATCCAGCCGATCCACCAGCGACAGGGCCGTTGCCCGATCCGGGAAATCCAGTGCGACGATAATGCGCGGCGAATCCGACTTCATCCTGGATTCACTGCAGTCGGTTTGATGGTGGACCAGCTGTGGCAACTGGGACATAACCAGTAAAGTGTATTCACACCAAAGCCGCAACGCTGGCAAACATATTCTGTACTTTCCTTGCTCATGGTTTGCAGCGCACTTTCAACATCGTATAAAAAATCTGCTTCGCTGTTGGTTCGATCACGCAGCTTATACGCCGCCAGTTCCTGTAGCACCTGCAGGCTGGGCTGCTTTTTCAGTACCTTGCTTAGGTATTGAATACTGGCCGCTTCATCTTTATAGCGTTCAAGCTCGGACGCATGCATATTCATTAATAACAGACTGGAATTACGTGCTTCCAGCTCATCAAGATATTTCAACAAATCTTCAGATGCATCCAGTTGATGATAGCATTCGACAAGATCAGGGAGCACAACGGGCATAAACTCGGCATCCTGCTTCTCTATGTTCTGATAATACGTAATCGCGGTTTTATAGTCTTTGCGACTAACCGCTTCCTCGGCCAGCAACATAGATGCGCGCACCGAATTTGTATCAAAGCGAAGCGCCTGTTTGGCGTTATGCTCAATCTGCGCGACATCACCTTTAGCTTTGGCAATATCCGCAAGTTCGCAATAATACTGCGAAACCATCGGGCCTGTTTTTTGCGGTTCGTCATTACAAAGATCGGTGCCGATATCGATGGCCTTATGCCAGTCTTTCTCCTGCTGATAGATCAGGATCAGATTGTGCCGCGCTTCCAGAGATTTTTTTTCATGCAACAGCACTTCTTTAAATAAACCTTCGGCGCGATCAAACCAGCCCGCGCCCAGGTAATCATAACCAAGCTCGAGCAATACTTTGCTACGATAATATTCAGGTAAGGAAGGACGCGCGATCAGTCCCTGATGAATCTTGATGGCTTTATCAATTTCGCCGTTTTTACGAAATATCCTGCCCAAAGCAAAATGGGTATCAACGATTTCCCAGTTGTTTTCTACCAGGCGCACAAAAATATCCAGCGCCTTGCCCTGCTCGTCATTGAGCAAATAGTTCAGACCTTTGAAGTAATCAGCAGAAAATCCGGATGCAGCTGAAGTCTGGCTGGCCTGATATTTATAGCCAAACCACAAGGCCAGTAGCACCAGCGGCACAACAACAACCAACCAGCCACTGAGATGAGAAATGTCGATCACACAGACGACCCGTTATCGATAATGTAATAAGGCAACGCCCGATGCACTATTACAAACATCGGACTGTAGTATCGAAAGACTTGCGTAATCCTCGTTAGTCTTTCTTTAGTGAATTGTTAACTCGTTCTCTGAGTTCTTTGCCCGGTTTGAAATGCGGCACATGTTTCCCTGGCAACGAAACCGAATCGCCCGTCTTTGGGTTACGGCCGGAACGCGGTGGTCGGAAATGCAGGGAAAAACTACCGAAGCCGCGAATCTCAATGCGCTCACCACTGGAGAGAGCATTGCTCATCTGTTCCAGCAAACTTTTAACAGCCAGCTCTACATCCTTGTAGGCGAGATGACTTTGCTTACGCGCTATTCTCTCGATCAACTCAGATTTCATCATCGACCTGTCTATATTGTCATCAGACATTTTGAAATCATCCCCTTGTAGTTACTGTTTGCTTACTGAAATATCGGTTGTTATACCGACAATTAGTCGTTGTTTTCCATCTGTTCTTTCAGCAGATCACCAAGGGTGGTAGCTGCTGTGTTCTGCGACTTGTTGTAATCCTTCATCGCATCCGCTTCGTCCTGCTCGTCTTTCGCCTTGATAGAAAGGTTCAAACCGCGAGACTTACGATCAACACCAATGAATTTGGCTTCAACTTCATCGCCCACTTTAAGTACAGTGGAAACATCTTCAACACGATCACGTGATATTTCAGATGCACGCAGTGTGCCTTCGATACCGTCACCCATGTCTATGATGGCTGCTTTGGCATCAACGGATTTCACAACGCCTTTGACAATCGCGCCCTTCTTGTGAGCGCCGATGAATGAAGAAACCGGATCCTGTTCCAGTTGTTTGATACCAAGCGAAATGCGTTCGCGCTCTGGATCAATCGACAGGATAACCGCTTCGATTTCATCGCCCTTCTTGAAGCCGCGAATCGCTTCTTCACCAGGAATGTCCCATGAAATATCAGACATGTGAATCAGGCCATCGATGTCGCCGTTAAGACCAACAAAGATACCGAAATCAGTGATCGACTTGATGCTGCCACTGACCTTGTCGCCCTTGTTATGGCCTGCAGAGAATTCATCCCATGGATTGGGCTTGCACTGTTTCATACCCAGTGAAATACGGCGACGTTCCTGATCGATATCCAGAATCACCACTTCGACTTCATCACCCAGCGCTACCACGCTGGCCGGGTTAACATTCTTGTTCGTCCAGTCCATTTCGGATACGTGTACCAGACCTTCAACACCATCTTCGATTTCAACAAAGCAGCCGTAATCGGTGATGTTGCTAACCTTACCGTTGAGGCGTGAGCCTTCAGGGTAACGACGTGCAATTTCTGTCCATGGATCAGCGCCGAGCTGTTTCAGGCCCAGCGATACGCGGGTGCGCTCTTTATCGAATTTAAGAACCACCACTTCGATTTCATCGCCGACTTCAACAATTTCGGAAGGATGACGTACACGCTTCCAGGCCATGTCGGTGATGTGCAACAGACCGTCGATACCACCGAGGTCGAGGAATGCGCCGTAATCGGTGAGGTTCTTGACCACGCCCTTGATGGTCTTGCCTTCTTCGATGCTGTCGAGCAACTGCTCGCGTTCAGCACTGTATTCGGTTTCAACCACTGCGCGACGTGAAACCACAACATTGTTGCGTTTCTGATCGAGCTTGATAACTTTGAATTCAAGTTCTTTGTTTTCAAGATAGGCTGTGTCGCGTACTGGACGTACATCGACCAGAGAACCTGGCAGGAAGGCGCGAATATCGCCCAGTTCGACGGTGAAACCGCCTTTGACCTTGCCGGTAATAATACCTTTGATAATTTCCTGCGACTCGAATGATTTTTCCAGTGAAGTCCAGGCTTTGGCGCGCTTGGCTTTTTCGCGCGAGAGTCGAGTTTCGCCAAAGCCGTCTTCGACCGCTTCGAGCACAACATCGACTTCATCGCCGACAGCGACTTCTAGCTCGCCGGCGAGATTTTTAAACTGTTCATCAGGAATAATACCTTCTGATTTGAGGCCGGCCGCTACAACAACGTATCCATCGCGTATATCGACAACGGTACCCAGGACCACATTACCAGCGACCATATCGGTCTGGTGGAGGCTTTCTTCAAATAATTCTGCAAATGATAATTCGGACATAGTGTGTGTGTTTGATTGGTAGTCTGTTATAAACACGCCCTAAACTACAGAGCCCATCACAACAGGGGGTTGGTTAAACTTACAGAGCCAGCAACATGCGAACTCCACCTGTACATCTTTCAATAAAATCCGTTAAAAACTGTAACGCTTTCCCAATTGTTCCATCACTTCATTGGCGACGGCATCGATGCTCATTTCGGTGGTATCGATAATCCTGGCGTCAACCGCGGCCATGAGGGGTGAAGCTGTGCGTTTCATGTCGCGCTCGTCACGTTCTTTGAGGTCAGCAACGAGGGCGGCAAGATTAGCATCAGTTCCCTTTTCTATCAACTGCTTATAACGTCTTTTCGCACGTTCTTCGGCACTGGCGGTAAGAAATATTTTCACCCCGGCTTCGGGGAAGACCGCGCTGCCCATATCGCGACCATCGGCCACCAGTCCCGGTGACTGAGCGAAGGCACGCTGCCGCGCCAGCAGGGCTGCGCGCACCTCGGGCACCGCAGCCACTTTGGAGGCCAGTGCACCGACCGCTTCGTTGCGGATCAGCTCGCCCACCTCTTCGCCTTCCAGCTGAATACTCAGCTGGCCTGCGTGTTCGCTATAGTTTACATCAAGATTCTCAGAAATATCAGTTAGTTGTGACACTATTTTCGCACCAATTGGGTGCTCCAGATCGAGCCCGTGACGTTCTGCCAGCAGCCCCACCAGGCGATACAGCGAACCGCTATCCAGAATATGCCAGCCGGTGGCGCGCGCCACGAGCAGGCAGATCGTGCCCTTGCCGACGCCACTGGGCCCATCCAGGGTAATAATCGGTATTTCAGTGCTCACTGGTCCGGAGTTCATTCGTAGATATGCGAACTGATATCGAGGCCGGCGCCGGACGCGAGTTCGACAAAACCCGGGAATGAGGTGTTCACATTGGCGCATTCCTCGATTTCGATGGTATCGCGCGCGCACAGCCCGGCCATGGCAAAGGCCATCGCGATGCGATGATCATCGTGGCTTTGCACCACGCCACCCCCGATGCCAGCGCCGCCCTGAATCACCATGCCGTCCGGGGTCGCGGTCGCGGCCACGCCCAGCGCCTGCAGACCGTCGGCCATCGACTGGATGCGATCGCTTTCTTTCACCCGCAGCTCTTCCGCACCGGTAATCACGGTTTCCCCTTCGGCGCAGGCCGCGGCAACAAAGATCACCGGGAATTCATCAATGGCCAGAGGCACCAGCGCTTCCGGGATGCGCGCGCCTTTCAGGGCAGCGCTTTTCACCCGAATATCGGCCACCGGCTCGCCGCCGACCTCGCGCGTGTTTTCCAGGGTGATATTGGCGCCCATCAATTTGAGAATATCGATCACGCCGGTACGGGTCGGATTAACGCCCACGTGTTCCAGCAGAATGTCTGAGCCTTCTGCGATGCTCGCGCCAACCATGAAAAACGCGGCCGAAGAAATATCCGCCGGCACATCGATATCACAGGCGCTGAGTTTTGCCGGGCCTTCGAGGCAAACGGTCGAGCCAGTACGGTTCACCGGCCAGCCAAACGCCTGCAACATGCGCTCGGTGTGATCGCGGGTGGGCGCCGGTTCGGTGACGCAGGTTTTACCTGATGCGTACATCCCGGCGAGCAAACAACAGGACTTTACCTGCGCGCTGGCCATCGGCATCACAAAATCAATTCCATGCAACTCGCTGCCACCGTGTATATATAAGGGTGGCCGACCTTCCTCGGCGGTGTCGACCACCGCGCCCATGTCTGCCAGCGGCTGGGTCACACGCTTCATCGGACGTTTCGATAATGAGCTGTCACCGCTGAGTTCAACATCAAAATCCTGGCCGGATAACAGACCTGCGAGCAGACGCATCGAGGTACCCGAGTTACCCAGATCCAGTGCCTGCGACGGTTTCTTCAGTCCGCGCATACCGACACCTTTAATCACGACTTTGCCATCGACCGGGCCATCAATGTCGACACCCATGGCGCGAAACGCACGCAAGGTGTTCAGACTGTCTTCACCTTCGAGAAAACCGGTGATATGGCTGGTACCTTCCGCGATCGAACCGAACATGATGGAACGGTGCGATATCGACTTGTCGCCGGGCACGCGAATGCGCCCTGTCAGACAACCACCCTTGTTAACTGTAAATTTCATATAAAAACTAAATCCTGAAAATTTTCACCGCAAAAGATAAAAACTTGAACCACAGAGACACAGAGTACACAGAGAAAACAATATTTTTGTTAAAACCTTATTCGTCTGCGAATACAAACCGTCTTATTGTTAAAGCTATTGTGGCTCTGGCTTTTACAATTGAAAGTTTTTCTCTGTGTACTCTGTGCCTCTGTGGTAAAGGCTTTTGAATTATTTACTTTGATACACTACGCACACTAACCACAAAAATCATCTCGGACTTTTTTTGCGCGCTCGAAAATTTCTTTTAGCGCTTCACCATCGTCCGCTTCCAGCGTGCGGTACATGCGTTCCATTTCATCGCGGTAGCGGCGCATCATGTCCATCACGGCTTCTTTGTTACTGAGACAGATATCGCGCCACATTACCGGGTCGCTCGACGCGATGCGGGTAAAGTCGCGAAAGCCGCCTGCTGCGAAACGAAATATTTCATCGACATCTTCCAGATTGTGCAAACAGTCGACCAGGCCGAATGCGAGCAAATGCGGCAGATGACTGGTGCCTGCGAGCACCAGATCATGGTGCTCGGCACTCATGCAGTCGACTTCGGCACCTGCCGCTTTCCACATCGCCGTCACAGCCTCAACAGCGGATGAAGATGTTTTGTCGGTCGGTGTCAGGATCACCCGGCGGTCCTGATACAGTTCAGCAAACGCGGCAACCACACCGCTACGTTCGGTACCCGCGATGGGATGACCGGGGACAAATTGACTGAACTGTGTACCCAGTGCTTTTTGTGCATCCGCAATCACCGATTGTTTGGCGCTGCCGGCATCGGTGACAATCGCGTCAGGCGATAATGCGCCTGCGATATCTTTAAACACTGCATGCATGGCACCTAATGGCACTGCAACCACAACAATATCGGCGCCCTGCACTGCTGTTTGCATTGATGTCTCAAAACGGTCGATCACACCCAGTTCGAGTGCTTTTTGCAGCGTGCTTTCAGTTCTTCCCGTGCCAATAATCTCTGCACAAAAATTCGCACGCTTTAATGCCAGCGCCAGCGAACCACCAATCAGACCGGTGCCGATAATACACACCACAGGCCTTGTCATTACAGCACCTCGAGCAAGGCTGTCATGAAACGCTGATTCTGTTCCTCGGTACCAATGGTCACGCGTAAATAGTTCGGCATGTTATAGCTGGCCACCGGACGCACGATCACACCTTTATGCAACAGCGCTTCGTACACCGGCTGCGCCATTTTTTTCAGATCGATGGCAAGAAAATTTCCCATGCTCGGTAAATATCTCAGGCCAGCCTCATCGAGCTGCTTCATTAACCAGGTTTTACCTGCATTATTCAGCGCGATACTTTTTGCCACATGTGCAACATCATCCAGCGAGGCCAGTGCGGCAGCCTGTGCCAGCAGATTAGTATTGAAAGGCTGACGTACGCGATTCAATATGTTCGCAATCTCAGGGCTCGATAAGGCATAACCAATACGCAAACCCGCGAGCGCGTAAATCTTGGAAAAGGTGCAGGTAATAATCAGGTTCGGGAATTGCTGCAACCAGGCAGCGATATCAATCTGCAACTCGGCATCCATGTATTCGCGATAGGCCAGATCCAGCACCACGATAATATTCTTCGGTATAGCGCTGACAAATTGCTGCAACACATCCGCTTCCAGCCAGGTACCGGTTGGATTGTTCGGATTGGCGATAAACATGATGCGGGTGTTCTCACTCACCGCTGCCAGCATGGCTGCAGGATCATGACCCAGTGGCATGCTCGGATGCGACTCGGGAAAAGCCGCTGCGACATTGGCCTGCGCGCCTACTGCCTGCACCGTGATCGGATACACCGCAAACGAATATTGCGAATATACTGCGGAATGCTGCGGTGTTAAAAATGCGCGCGTTGCCAGTTCCAGAATATCGTTCGAACCATTACCCAGAGTGACACAGTCGATTGATACACCATACTGCTCGGCGATGCGCTGACTCAGTTTGTGGCCGCCTCCATCGGGATAAAAATGGATCGAACGTGCATTTTTTTCGATCGCGTCCAGCGCCACCTGGCTTGGCCCGAGTGGGTTTTCATTGGACGCCAGTTTGATCGAATGGCTAATGCCGAGCTCGCGCTCAAGCGTCTCAATCGGTTTACCCGGCTGATAAGGGGTGAGTTTCTGGACGCCAGGCGTCGCCAGGCTTAAAAATGATTCAGACATGGACAGGATTCACAAGGTGGTGTTCACAGTACGGCTTTCGGATAGGATCCCAGCACCTTGACCATGGCCGAGGCCTGCTCGATTTCGGCAATCGCCTCGGCTATACGCGGATCCTGGCAATGACCATCGATATCGACAAAAAACACATATTCCCAGACACCACGGCGCGACGGTCGCGACTCTATATTACTCATACTGATATTGCGCTCGGCCAGCGGCTTCAGCAGATTGAATAAGGAACCCGGGCGGTTGTGAGCAAACACCAGCAAACTGGTACGATCACTGCCACTGGGCGGGGTCTGATGTTTGCCGATGACTACAAACCGGGTGGTATTGTCAGGCTCATCTTCGATGTCTGCATTGAGCACCGGCATGTCGTATAGCCCGGCTGCGAGCTGGCCCGCGATCGCGGCCGATTTTTCGTGCTCGCGCGCCAGCAGAGCGCCCTCAGCATTGCTACTGGTAGCAACACGCTCGGCATTGGGCAGATGTCTGTCCAGCCAGAGGCGGCACTGTGCGAATGATTGCTGGTGCGAATATACACGCTCAATCGACTTTAATTCTTTCTCATTACTCAATAAGTTATGACGTATTCTTAATGTAACTTCACCGCTAATGAGCAATGCGGATTGCATCATCAGATCGAGCGTATGATTAATCACGCCCTCGGTAGAATTTTCCACTGGCGCAACACCAAAATCGGCGCCGCCGGCTTCGACCAGACGGAACACTTCCTCGATACTGGCTACCGGTTCGGTCTGGATGCGCTTGCCAAAATGCTTCACTGCTGCGGCATGGGTGTAGGTACCTTCAGGACCCAGAAAGGCGACTTTGAGTGGTTTTTCCAGCGCCAGACAGGCCGACATGATTTCGCGAAAAATACCGCCGATGGCTTCATTGCTCAGCGGTCCCTGATTGCGCTGCTGTACCATGCGCAGCACCTGGGCTTCGCGTTCAGGTCGATAGAAATGCGTGGTTTCGCCCTGCTGCTGTTTGATCTCTGCCACTTTCGCCGCGCATTGCGCGCGCTCACTGACCAGCACCTGAACTTCAGCATCGATTTCGTCGATACGGTTTCGAATCTCGGCTAGCGGGTCGTGTTCTGTCATGTCAAATCTGGCGTGCGTTGAGCACACCCTTGATCTCTCTGATCTGTTGCAGCACATCTTCCCCGATCGAATCATCAAGATCAATCAGGGTATAGGCCAGTCCATTTCGAGATTCATTGCGCATGTGCTTGATATTAGCACTCGCCTGCCCGATCACGTGTGAAATCTGTCCGACCATGTCGGGCATATTGCGATTGGCAATAGCGAGTCGCGCGAAACCGTCACGCGGCATTTTGATTTCAGGAAAATTCACCGAATTGCGAATATTGCCGTTTTCAAGAAAATCTTTCAGCTGATCGGCAATCATGATCGCGCAGTTCTCTTCGGCTTCATTGGTCGAAGCACCGAGATGCGGCAAGGTAATCACGCCTGGAATATTTTTCAGCTTTTGCGATGGGAAATCGGAAACATAGGCATGTACCTTGCCGTTTTTAATACCAGCAAGCACCGCCTCATCATCGACAATGCCATCGCGGGCAAAATTCAGCACCACCGCATTATCATTCATCATCGCCAGGCGTTCGGCATTGAGCAGATGACGAGTCGCATCAATCAAGGGAACATGAAAAGTGACAAAATCCGACTGCCTGAAAAGCTCATCCACGCTCGGCATTTCCTGAACTTCAGCCGACAACTGCCAGGCCCTGCGCACCGTGATCGTAGGGTCAAAACCGACCACGCGCATGCCCAGATCGAGTGCAGCATTGGCGATCTGCACCCCGATCGCGCCGAGACCGACCACACCCAGAGTGCGTCCGGGTAACTCAAAACCGACAAACTTTTTCTTGCCGTCTTCCACCTTCTTATTCTGCTCTGCTTCAGTGCCTTCGATATGCGCAGCATAGTCCCAGGCCTGAACAATATTGCGACAGGCGATTAGCATGCCTGCGATCACCAGTTCCTTGACTGCATTGGCATTGGCACCGGGCGCATTGAACACCGGAATTCCCTGATCACTGAGCTTGTCCACCGGCACATTGTTCGTACCGGCACCTGCACGGCCGACCGCTTTGAGCTCAGGATTGAATGCATGCTCGTGCAAATTAGCCGAGCGCAGGATAATCGCGTCAGGCTGGTTTTCGTCGGCTGAAACGCTGAAGCTGGTGCCTGGCAAACGCTCAAGCCCTTTATTAGAAATGTTGTTAAGGTTTTGATTTTAAACATTTTTTACTAACTCATAAATTCAGCCGCAAGGAGGCGGGTATTATAAAAAGACAATGCAGAACATCTGCCGCAAAGTACGCAAAAATCGCAAAGGGAATACCTGAAATCCTCAGGCAGGTTGCTGACACAGCGCTCAACTAAGCCACCGTTTCCCCATAACCAACCATCATTGTGGCGTCTTTGGTGTTATTCGCGGCCAGTGTTTAGCTTTAATCTTTGCTGCATCAAACTAAGCGCTCACGCGCTCAAATTCCGCCATGTATTCCACCAGCGCCTGCACACCTGCCAGCGGCATGGCATTATAAATACTGGCGCGCATGCCGCCGACCGAGCGATGCCCTTTCAGCGTGGTCAGACCGTTTTTGTCTGCTCCTGAAAGAAAGGCCGAATCAAGTTCAGCATTGGCCAGCGTAAACGGCACGTTCATCCACGAGCGGCAGGATTTTTCCACCGGATTGGTATAAAAATCTGAAGCATCGATAGCGGCATAAAGCATTTCTGCCTTGGCCTGATTGATCTTCGCCATGCCGGCAAGACCGCCCTTTTCCTGTAACCATTCGAACACCAGACCTGAAAGATACCAGGCATAGGTCGGCGGTGTGTTGTACATCGAATCATTGTCCGCATGAATCTTGTAATCGAACATCGCTGGCATGTTCGGCATTGCTTTGCCAAGCAGGTCTTCACGCACGATGACGATGGTCAGGCCTGCAGGCCCGATGTTTTTCTGGGCGCCGGCGTAGATCACACCAAACTTTGAAACATCCAGCGGGCGCGACAATATGGTCGAAGACATGTCCGCGACCAGCGGTACCGCACCGGTATCCGGGATATAAGGAAACTCAACGCCAACAATGGTTTCATTCGGGGTGTAATGACAGTACGCGGCATTCGGATCAAATTGCAGCGTGTCGGCAGCGGGTACTGTGGTGAACTTGCTGGCGGTAGTGTCCGCTACCAGATTCACTTTGCTAAAGCGTTTCGCTTCGGCCACCGCTTTTTTAGACCAGTCACCGGTGAGCAGATAATCTGCGCTGGTTTTACCCGCGAGCAGATTGATCGGCACCATGGCGAACTGACTGCTGGCACCGCCCTGCAGGAACAACACCTTATAATTATCCGGAATCGCCAGCAAGGTTCTTAGATCCGCTTCAGCCTTAACCGCGATGGACATAAATTCCATGCCGCGATGGCTCATTTCCATCACCGACATGCCACTACCGTTCCACTCCAGCATTTCGTCGCGGGCACGTTTTAATACTTCTTCCGGCAGTGCAGCGGGTCCTGCACTGAAATTATATATTCTGCTCATGTTTTTATTCTTGAAAGTAGATTAAGGATATTCTTTAATATATTGATAAATATGGTTTATTGTTCTGCGTCGTCCGTTGCTGCAACGGCTTCTTCTATGGCATCCACCTCAGCTGCATCCAGGGCATCAATTTTCTCTACTGCAACCAGCTGCTCACCATTGGTGAGTCGAATCAGGCGCACGCCCTGAGTGTTGCGACCCATTTCGCTGATCTCGGTCACTGCGATACGCACCAGGGTTCCATTATTGGAAATCATCATGATTTCATCATCATCCCTGACCTGCACCGCAGACACCACTTCGCCATTACGTTCGTTGGTCTGGATCGAAATCACACCCTGGCCGCCACGGCCTTTCAGCGGATACTGCGTCGCCGGCGTGCGTTTGCCAAAGCCATTGGCGGTGGCGGTGAGAATACTGCCTTCGTCATCGACCTGAACCATGGCGATCACGCGTTGACCTTCACCCAGACGAATACCGCGAACACCGGCCGCGGTGCGGCCCATGGCGCGCACATCGGTCTCGGAGAAGCGCACTGCCTTGCCGCTGTTGGACAGCAGCATGATGTGGTTCTCACCATTGGTGATAACCACATCGACCAGGGTATCGTCTTCACGCAGATCAATGGCAATGATGCCCGAAGCGCGCTGGCGCGAGAAATTGTTGAGTGCAGTCTTTTTCACCGTGCCACTGCTGGTGGCCATGAAAATAAAATGATCTTCATCGTATTCACGGATCGGCAACACCGCATTAATACGCTCACCCTGCTCCAGCGGCAGCAGGTTGATGATCGGTTTGCCGCGCGAACCGCGGCTGGCCATCGGCATCTGGTAGACCTTGAGCCAGTACATCTTGCCGCGGCTGGAAAAACACAACAGCGTATCGTGGGTGTTGGCGACGAACAGTTTTTCGATGAAATCTTCTTCTTTCACCTGGGTAGCCGATTTACCACGGCCACCGCGGCGCTGGGTATTATAGGTATCCAGTGACTGGCACTTGGCATAGCCTTCGTGCGAGAAGGTCACCACCACGTCTTCCTCGGTGATCAGATCTTCCAT
>CAYRNH010000032.1:0-5335 GCA_964425515.1 uncultured Thiotrichaceae bacterium
ACATATTCTTCCAGACCCTGGCGCGTCAGCGTTTCTTCGCCGCGTTCGCCGGTGATGATGGCGGTCACACCTTTATCTTTCAGCCAGCGAAACAAACGGCGCAGTTCGGCGCGCAGGATAGCTGGATTGGGCAGACCAGCGAATAGCGACTCGATGGTATCCAGCACCACGCGTTTGGCGCCGATGGCATCGATGGCTGTGCCCAGACGGATAAACAATCCTTCCAGATCGTATTCGCCGCTTTGTTCGATTTCGCTGCGCTCGATATAGACAAAATCCAGCACGATCTTTTTGCGCGCGACCAGGTCTTTCAAATCGAAACCGAGCGAGGCGACGTTCTGGGTCAGGTCTTTGACTGTTTCTTCAAAAGTCATGTACACGCCCGGTTCGTTGAACTCGGTCGCGCCACGCACCAGAAACTCCATCGCCAGCAGCGTTTTGCCACAGCCTGCACCGCCACAGACCAGCGTCGGTCGTCCTTTGGGCAATCCACCTTCGGTGATCTCGTCCAGTCCCTGGATGCCGGTGGCTGCTTTGGGTAGTTGCAGCCTGGCTTTTGCCGTTGACTTGGCCTTTGATGGTTTGGGTTTTGATGTTGGCCTGAGTTTAGTCATGATTGAATCCTTTTCCTGATCCTGAAATTCAGTACTTGAATAACGCGGATGCTCAACCACCCGAGCCAGCAGATTATTCACTACATGCCTGAGAACTAGCATACACCTATCCTTACCTGATGCAATATAGTGCCCTCAGCGTAGTGCGAACCATTCATCTATATAGTCCTTAAACAACGGATATGGATGTCAGTTGAGCCAGATCACTGCTTCGATGGTGTGTAAAAGGGCTGTGTAAATACGTGACAGGCTCATTTATCTAAAACATAGACACTGAATCGTAAATCTGACATCCTTGCCTCTGATTTCACTCTTCGCCATAACTTCCTGTTGTTGCCCCGGTATGAAAATTATCAAGAGCCTTGTGCCCATGCTGGTTTTGCTGATCTTTTCAATCTATGGCTATCGTCACTATTCGTTTCTACCACAGCACATCCTTAATGCGGTTATCTTTTTACCCGAAGTACTGGCCATTCTTGTTGTTGGCCTGGCTTTGCATTTCAGTCGTAGTCACGTATTTTTTTACGCTTTACTGGTAATAGTCACGAATGTTGTGCTTGGCCTGGAGTTGGCGGATTCACGGATGGGTTACGCGATGCTTTCAGGGCTGGTGCCTTTTCTGCTGGTTTTGTTGACGCTGTTTCCAGACAGAGGTGTGATCACGCTGCGTGCAATACCGATGCATCTGGCGCTGGTTGCTTCTCTGATGTTTGCTATTGCCATGGTGCAATTACAACCAGCCTGGTTGTCGCATTTGTTGTTCACCGACTGGCTGCCTGCGCGTTATTTTGACTGGACGAGGCAACCGCAGTCGATTGTCTTTGTTTCAGTCGTATTGATGATCGCTATGCTGATCGTGACTTCTGCGCGCCCCTCGACACAAACCAGCGCCGGTCTGGGCGTATTGTTGATGTTGATAGTACAGCTTCATTTTGGCGGCACTGATCGAAGTCTGAATGTGTTCGGCAGCATTGCTTTGCTCATGTGTCTGTATGCGGTGCTGCAGGAATCCTGGCGCATGGCTTATCTGGATGAGCTGACCGAGTTGCCGGGACGCCGTGCACTTCGGGAAAAACTGCAAAAGATCGGTGGCACGTATGCGGTGTCGATGCTGGACGTGGATCATTTCAAAAAATTCAATGATAACTATGGGCACGATGCTGGTGATGCGGTGTTGCGTATGATTGCTGCGCAACTGAAAAAAGTGACTGGCGGCGGCGCGGCTTTTCGCTACGGTGGTGAAGAATTTACCATTGTGTTCAATGGCAGGAGCGTTGAGGAAGCGATTCCATATCTGGAGGCTTTACGCGAATCGATTGCGACTACACCTTTTGTTGTCAATCGAGCCAGCAGACGAAGTAATGATAGAAAATCGAATAATAAGACGATCAAAGCACGCTCGGTGCAGGTCACCATCTCGGCCGGGGTCGCGGACTCCAGTACGCCGGGTTTGCCCTGGGATGTTTTGAAACGGGCGGACAAGGCGCTATACAAAGCCAAATCTAAAGGCCGTAACCGCGTGTGCGAATAATTGCTGTCATAAACACCAGTCCGCAAAAAACGCCAATGACGCTAATAAAAGCTGATTGACCTCGAAAAGCAGTCAGGCAGCCGCAAAGCAGGGAGTTTAATCCCAGGGTTTTACCCTGGCGTCTTTTGCGTTGTCTGCGGACAAAGTTTTGTCAGTGAATACTCAAACACGGTTTTCCGGTATGTAAGATTAAATCGTGACTGTACATATCAGGGCTGGTTACAGTTTAGCCAGCCTATTGAACCGAGTGATCCTCTGTCGAATGTTTTTAGTGGCTAGTCTGGTTTAGCGTTGAAACTTCGTAGCCTTGTTCATGTCTTTAATCATGATGGTGCATAAACTGATGATTGCACCTGGCTGGTGCAGAGATATTGGGTGCGATGTTCAAAGGTTTATTATTAACTCAACAATTACAACACATTGACAGCGTTGTGCCGGCACGGGTTGTTGGCACAGATATTGAATCTGGTTTAAGCATGCTAGCAAACTTATATTTCTGGCAATGCTAAATATCTCCGTTGTTCCGCGGCGACCTGTGGTGTTGGTCATTCTGGATGGCGTGGGCGTCAACCCCGCCAAGCGTAACAATGGTTTTGCCGAGGCAGACACCCCCAGGCTGGATGATTTCTTCAGTCGATTTCCTCACACTACCTTAAATGCCTCTGGTTACGCGGTCGGTTTGCCTGACGGGCAAATGGGTAATTCCGAGGTCGGGCATCTGACCATGGGGGCTGGCAGTATTATTCGTCAGGACACGGTCAAAATCAGCCATGCCATTCATAGTGGTGAGTTCTTCGAAAATGCCGCCTTGCTCGCTGCAGCAAAGGCTGCGGTGGAAAAAAATCGTCCTCTGCACCTGATCGGTCTGGTATCTGATGGTGGCGTGCACAGCAGTCTTGAGCATTTGCGCGCGCTGATCAAACTGGCGAAAGACGTGGGTGCGCGTCCTTTGTTGCACGTGATTACCGACGGACGTGATACGCCACCACAATCCGCTTTGTATTACCTGCACGATATTGAATCACAGTTGCACGAATGCGGTGGTGCGATCGGTAGCATTACCGGGCGTTACTATGCAATGGACAGAGACAATCGCTGGGAGCGCACCGAGCTCGCCTGGCGCGCGCTGACTATGAGCAAGGGGCAACACGCACAGAGCGCTGAATCCGCGATACGCAGTGCCTATGCGGGTGGTGACAATGATGAATTCATTCAACCGATTTTGTTACCTTCGTTCAAACCGATCATTCAGGATGATCCGGTTATATTTTTCAATTTTCGCAAGGATCGTCCACGCCAGCTGGTAGCAGCACTGGGTGATAAAAATTTTGCAGAGTTTGATCGCGGTAATGTGTCTGTGGCAGCGGTTACCTGCATGATGCCCTATGATCGCAGTCTGGATGTACCCTATGCTTTCGAGCCAGAAAAGCCATTGACCACGCTCGGCCAGGTGGTCAGTGCATTCGGGCTGGCGCAATTGCATTGTGCGGAAACCGAAAAGTACGCGCATGTCACTTATTTTTTCAATGGTGGCCGTACCTTGCCTTATGACGGCGAGAATCAGCTGCTGATTCCATCGCCCAATGTGGCCACTTATGATCTGAAACCATCGATGAGCGCAAAAGAAGTTGCGGATGCTGTGGTGGCTGCAATCAGCAAGGGACGCTTTGCCTTTATCGTGGTGAATTTTGCAAACGGTGACATGGTCGGCCATACCGCGAAACCACACGCCATTGTCGAAGCAGTCGAAACGCTGGATGCTGAGGTATCGCGCGTTCTGGAATCGGCCGAGACCGCAGGGTATTCAGTGATACTGACCGCCGACCACGGGAACTGCGAAGAAATGATCGATCCCTTCACCGGAGAACCGCACACGCAACACACAACGTATCCGGTTCCTTGTTTGATTGTTGATGAAGAAAACTGGCAGCTATCGAGTCAGGGCGGGCTGGCCAACATTGCGCCGACCGTGTTGCAGCTAATGGGCCTGCCAGCAGCGACCGACATGGAAGGTTCGTTGCTGTTGCGTAAACTTCCTGGCAAACGCTCTAAGGATCGACACGATACGATTGTTTTAAGAGTGGCCTGAAAACAACAATTCAGGCAATAAAAACCCCGCACGCATGCGGGGGGTATAGTAAGCAAATTCTAAATTTAAATTATCAACGGTTCTAAAAAACCGCATCTGATTGTTTATATTGGTACGTTTTTATTGGTATGTATTTTGATGCTCGGCCTGCATTCCGAGCCGATGACCGGGTACATGGCTTAGCGTTTTAATATCCTGTTGTTTATCTGCGTCACTATCAATCGTTTGGGTATCTTTGTCAGCGCCCAGTGTGAAATATGAAACCAGATTTCTCAGCTGTTCTGCTTCTGCAGACAATGACTGACTAGTGCCAGACAGTTCTTCAACCTGGGCAGCATTGGATTGAGTGACGCCATCCATTTGCATAACCGCGCGGTTGACCTGATCGATACCAGAAGCCTGTTCCTGGCTGGAAGCACTTATTTCAGAAATGATATCCGCAGTATTTCTGACGCTCTCGGCAATACTGTCCAGGATATTGCCTGAAGTCTCTACCAGTTTCATACCATCATGGACTTTATCTACGCTGTCTTTTATCAATGCTTTAATTTGTTTTGCCTCGGTCGCAGTACGTTGTGCGAGACTACGTACTTCAGAGGCAACGACGGCAAAGCCACGACCCTGTTCACCGGCTCGTGCAGCTTCGACGGCAGCATTTAATGCCAGCAGGTTCGTCTGGAAGGCAATCTCGTCGATAACGCCGATAATGTCAGCAATTTTTTTGCTGCTATCGTTGATCGCAGCCATCGAGGTTTTGACTGAAACAGACATTTCCGTGCCCTCGCTAGCCGCATTACTCGCTATCATTGCGACTTTATCTGCGCGCTGTGCATTCTCCGCATTTTGTTTAACGGTACTGGTCATTTCTTCCATCGATGCTGCAGTTTCTTCGAGTGAGCTTGCCTGTTGCTGTGTAGATGAAGATAGCTGTTCGGTGCCTGAACTCAGTTCCTGAGAGCCGGCGGCGACCGTATCAGCACCATGATGTATATCTTTTACCAGATGTCGAAGTTTGTCATTCATTGTGCCGAGCGCTTTGAGCAGGCGTCCGATCTCATCACCAGAATGCACCTTGACCTCGGCGGTAAGGTCGCCATCTGC
>CAYRNH010000032.1:5435-14359 GCA_964425515.1 uncultured Thiotrichaceae bacterium
GCCCATAGCTCAGGAATCTTTCGTTTCGTTTCTTTGACCTGATTCATGCTTCCAACTGCGGGCATCTGATCAACCAGGTAGGCTGCCATTCTGAAACGCGTTTCTTTAAGCCTGCTGGTCATATCCTGAAGGATAGAAGTAGGTATCACCATGTTTTCGTAGACTGATTGAAGTGATTTTGATCCCTGGTTTATACTGTAGACAGCAAAACCAGTCAAAATCAGCATGGTTGTCAACGACAGGCCGATCCCCAGATAGAGCCGCATTCTTATACTTATATTCTTCAGCATGATTTACCTACCAGCTTATTGCATTGCTTTTGTGCGAGATGCGCGAGCCAGGGCAGAACTCTGGCTCGTCGGGTATCATTCAACCGGGTAGCCTTTCGCTTTCCATTCCGGTATACCACCACGCAACCAGTAAAGGCGTTTGTAGCCAGCCTTAACTGCTTCGGTTGTTGCTTTAAAACTTTTCCAGCATTCACTACCATTGCAGTAAAAAATAATTTCGGTATTTTTATCCGCAGGTAGCTTCGAAAGATTAAATTTGTCCTTGCTCGAGTTAAATTTGACAGATTTGGCACTTTTTTCTTTATAGGGGATATTGATAGCACCTTTTATGTGCTGCTCGACATACTCATTGGCGACACGAGCATCTACCATCAACACGCCGCGATCCATCAGGGTTTTTGCGCGCTCAGCCGTAACTGGCGTTGCACCAGAAATAGTTGTTGGTGTGTGTGGCCCTGCTATAGCCAGGGCAGGAAGAGTTAATGCAGCAACGGCTAAATAGCCGTACAGAGAATTTCTGAATTTAACAAGAGTTTTGGACATGGGTAATAATCCTCATGATGAATGGAATATTTATCGTGACAGACGGAGTGTCTGTCATCGACCTAAGTTATATGGATTATTTTTTTAGATATTTCATGACCCCATGAGCGAATGCTATTTAAATCTTCAGAGTATTAGTCCTTGAAGACTGGGGTCACTGAGTGCAGTTCTTCCTGAAACGACTATAGCATGTTTTTAAAAATATTGACTGTGCATGAATCAATACAGGTTAGGAGGCGACGGAAGTAAGACGCCTGTCTTGATGCTGAAGCTAAGGTGACATGATTGCGATATAATGACTCGTAGTTTCAGTAAGTGCCTGCTTTTCATTCTGCAAGACCAATAAGAAACACGCTTACCATTTATACGTCAGACCTAAACTGCCAAACGTGGTTCTGGTGTCATTGGTGTCAAGATACGATCTGCCAAGCGTTGTATTCATGAGCCAGTTACTGGAAAGACGATATGAATAATAGATTTTATTCACTGTCGATATGCTCTGATCAACCGCAGACCGTCCGCTGCTATGATTGAATGCAATACTGGCGTTTGTGAACAGATAACCAATTTCGAATGTATTGCGCCAGTCTTCCAGTGCAAATAGCTGGTTCACTGTATCAGTTCCAAAGACATAGTTACTTAGCACTGGTCTTGAATTGAAGTTGGTAATTTTTGATGGGTAATCATGCGACGAGTGACTCCATGATACATAGACCGGGTCCCAGCCATAATAACCAAGACCAATCAAATAACCATTGGAACTGAAGTTGTAATCTTGCTGGTTAATATTTGTGGTCAGCGATATATCGCGTGACTCAGGTGAGATGTACGCATTCCAGTCAAGCGTATTGAGCTCAAGCGTAAGTATCGTTGAGTCGATATCCAGATTGCCAGTTTGCTGTGCATGGCTTTTATCCAGTCCTATGCTGAATAAGGCAGCAGGATCAGATTTGATTCCGACGATATAGGACTTCGAATCCAGCTGCACCCCGGCAGTGTCGGTGAACTGAGACTTGCCTGCACCTGCGCTTATCTGCAGTCCGTTCGAGAAATTGTGTTTCCCGGAAACATAGTAGTTTCGGCCACTATTATTGTCTGCACCGGCTTCCATAGAAAGACTGGAGCTGGTTGTTGCCTGTGCCGCCTGACTTAAAATGACTAACATGCATAATGTGCATGAGTGCAGTGTATGATGAGCTGACATCTGGAGCCTGTAAATATTTTAAAATTGAAAGAAAGTGTTAGTGTTATTGTATTAACGTCGGGTTGCTGCGCGCCTTTGCATTATAAATGCACGCCTTTGTTCTGTACTCATGCTTCTCCATTGTTCGCGCAACTCTTTGCGGCGCTCTTCAGGCAGAGACTGAAACCAGGTGCGCGCATGACGCAAGCGCTTTCTTTCTTCAGGACTCATTTGCATGAACTTTCTGTATTTTTCACGCAAAGCCTGTTGCTCTTCTGGCGGCAGACTTTTAAAGCGTTTGAAGCGTTCGGCCGCTCTTTTACGCTGCGCAGGGTCCATGCTCAGCCAGTTCGAGACACCTTTTAACAGGCGCTGCTGGCGCTCGGCATCCATTGTGTTCCACTGTTTTTCGACAGGCTGTAATCTGCGCTGCTGCTCTGATGATAGCTGGTCCCAGTTCATGCTCTGGACTGCCATGGCATGAGTGCTGGTCAGAATGGCAAGTATGAACAGGCCTGTGGTGATTATCTTATTCATCTTTGTGATCTCGTTCAGATTTATCAGTTTGCTGTTTTTGTACAGACTTATCGGTTTGTTTATTACTGGCGATTTTTGTCATTTCCAGCGGATCCACCCAGTCGCCATTGCTGGTATCGGTGTCAGCGAGGTATTCAATAAATTCGATACTCGGGGGTGCTTCCTCAGCGTGTAGATAACCGGTTTGAAGAACGCCCGCGCAGACAATCCAGAAGATGGTTTTTTTATCCATGGAGTTTCTCTGCATCCAGCCATTGGTAAAACTCAAGGTTCTGATAAAAACTGATATCCTCAGAAGCTGTGAGCAATGGCATATCTTCCAGTGTCGGCTGGTCAGCATGTGTTCCAGTCAGGTTCATGGTCAGCGATACGCCGAGTACCATCACAACCGCTGCGGCCGCTGCCAGGGCTGGATAGAACGGTCGTTGAAGCTGGCCCCAGTCCGATGATCGGGTGTCAGCGTGATTAATTGCCTGATGCCGTATTTCACGCAGTGCTGACAGTGTTTCATCATCGATCGAATCATGCTGCTGATCAAGCGCACCTTTGACGGCATCGAGAAATGCTCTGTCTTTATCTTTATGGCTCATGGTCGATAATCTCCCAGCCTGTCTTTTAAGTTAGCTATTGCCCTTGATAAATGTGTTTTTACACTGCCCTGTGAACAGCCCATGGCTGAGGCTGTTTGTTTTACATCCAGTCCTTGCCACTCCCTCAACAGAAACGCCTGTTGTTGTCGTAGCGGTAATTCGTTGAGGGCGGTGTCCAGTGCTTTCATGGCCTGACTATGATCGAATTCATGATCAGGTTGTGAAATGGCTTTGTGTTCAAATTCATCCATGGCATCCACTGACTCAGTTTCTTTTCGATCCGGGAAAAAAAGGCGCAGTCCATTGCGTATTTTGTTTCTTCGATACCAGTCACGAATAGTGCTCTGCACAATTCGTGTAAATAATGGTCCCCAGTCTTCCTGAGATTTATCGGCATATTTTCTCACCAGTTTAAACATGGCATCCTGAACAATTTCCAGTGCGTCATCACGATTGCCTGTTGCAATAACAGCCATACGGTAGGCCTGTCGTTCGGTGCTTGATAAAAACTGATCAAGTGTCAGACTGGTTTTCAGTTGATATCTCCTGCCTTCCGTACAGTTGTTACTGCAATTTAAAGTACCAATAATACTAGCAATATCGCTGACTAGTTAGCACCGTGACGTCTTTCGTAGCGCTGATGTGCCAGTTCACCTCGTGTATCCAGGCGTTGATTAATCCTGTCACCACGGTTCTCCATGCGTAAAGCGATTTGGTCGCCCTGGTTAACCAGGCGCTGTTGTAAACGATAGCCTGTATTATCCAGGTGATCACTTACCCTGGCTGCTTTCGCGTCGACGTGATCCGCTGCCTGATCGTGGCCGGCTGCGCGCAACTGCTCAGATCTGGTTGCTGCTCGGGTCTCTACATTAGATGCGCGTTGGTCCATGCGGTCACTAATGTTCTGTCCGCGTTGATCGAGTCGATTATTGATATTTTGGCCGCGCTGATCAAGGCGAGCATTGATACGATCACCTTTTTGATCAAAATGGTTTTCGATGGCCTGGCCAACGTCAGTTCCTGATGTGGATGCCGATGTTGTCACTGTTGCAGCATCCTCGGCATATATCGGGGTCGAAACAACGGCGCAGATCGCGGTTACCAGTAATAGATGACGTGTTTTCATAATATCCTCTTTGCAAAATATGTGGGTTACATACTGTCTAACGCTGACAGGAGGATATGGTTGACACGATAGAGCAAAAAAATGATTGAATTGACGCGCCGCCAGGGGGTATCCGCGCCAGGTCTTATCCTGGCGGGGCTAGAGGTTGGGCAGGAAGATCGGTGTCTGGGCGAAGAATCAGCTATTTTTGCCCGAACTCAGGACTGAGAGCTGGTCTTGACTAACGATGGGCGCACGCCCGTGCGGTGGTTTTTGGTCTGCCAGCTGGTCAGCCAGGCAATCATGTCATCTGCACTCATGGGTTTGGCGAGAAAGTATCCCTGTCCATTATCGCAACCGAGTATTTCCAGAACGTCATATGCCAGCTGGTTCTCGATGCCTTCCGCAACGACGGTAAGCCCCATGTTATGTGCAAGGTCAATGGTTGATCGAACGATAATCGCATCATTGTCATCCTGGGTCATATTCAATACGAAACTTTTGTCGATTTTCAGGCCGGTGACCGGAAAGCGTTTTAAATATTGCAAAGATGAGTATCCTGTACCGAAGTCATCAATGTTTATTTTAACGCCCAGGCCTCTTAATTTTTGCAGGTTGCTCAGTGTTTTATAGACATGCAGCATCAATGTGCTTTCGGTAAGTTCGATCGTAATTTGTGACGGATCCAGATTGTTTTCAGAAATTCTATTTTTGATAATTTCTGACAAGCCGGGGTGTAGCAGATCATGTGCAGTTATGTTTATTGAAATACACAGGTCTATACCCTGCTTTTTCCATAAGGCTAACTGCTGAAAAGCATGTTTGATTACCCACTGGGTAATTTCGCCGATATGGTATGTTTGTTCTGCCAGGGGAATAAAGCTGTCGGGAGAGAGGAAGCCTCGGTCTGGATGATTCCAGCGGACGAGTACCTCAACGCTGTCTATTACGGCAGACTGAAAATTGACTATGGGTTGATAATGCAGCACCAGCTGGTCTTTATCAATTGCGGCACGCATAGAGTGTGACAGTTCCAGTCGGGCAAAATTTTCGTGATCAAGGCTGATGTCGTAGCGCTTGCACATATCAGTAGATTTTTTGGCTGCATACATAGCCACATCAGCGTGCTTTAGAAGTATTTCGGGATCGTTTCCGTCTTCAGGAAACACGGCCAGACCCATGCTGGCTTTGATTTCAAAACTGCGTTCTCCGACAAGGAAGGGATTCTGAAGAGTAGAACGAATGCGGTTTATATATTGAGCCTGCTTGTCTGAGCTGGCTTCGGGTAGAAGGAGTAAAAATTCATCACCGCCCATCCGGGCGACGGTGTCACCGCCGCGCATGACTTCAAGCAGTCGAGTGGCGATTTCTTTCAGGATCTCGTCGCCGGTATGGTGGCCCATGGAATCGTTAATTTCTTTGAAGTTATTCAGATCCATCAACATGACCGCTAAAGGCTTACCATCACGTCGTGCAGCGAGTAGTGCATGATTGAGGCGGTCATTAAACAGGGTGCGGTTTGGCAGGTCAGTCAGTGAGTCATGCATGGCCATGTATTCAAGCTGTTCACGCTGTTCTCTCTGTTGTGTTACATCTTCCTGCAGTATCACATAATGAGTGGTTTTATCCACTTCGCTTTTTACAGGAGAAATACGTGTGGTCTCCCAACGTAAATATTTGTCCTGATATTTATTGCGAAGCTCGTCCTGCCAGATATTGCCGCTTTCCAGTGTTTTCCAGATATCACCGAGTGTGCTTTCGTCTGCCAGCTCCGGGTTAAAAATGTCGGGCAGGGTGCCGATCAGATCCTTTGATTTTTGGCCTGACAGTGCACTGTACGCGGAGTTGACATACTCAATTTCTCCTTTTGTATTTGTAATAATGGTGGCGCCGGGGGTTTGTTCTATCGCTGCCGTTAATATTCTTACGCGTTCTGCATCTTTGTGTTGCTGAACAAAAATTTTACGTATTAAGATAATACCGCTCAGAATCAGTAATGAAATTATGAGTGCAACCGATTCGGTTGATAAGGCATGGATCAGGCTGAATTCCAGGGTGCCATTCTGGTAAAGCAGATCCAGTGCGCGACGTGTGGCCATCAGTAAAAATGCGATAGACAGGATGACCCAGGCAAGGGCGCGGCCGGTGAGTGGAATCAGACGCAGTGCTAATATTACAGCCAGACACTGTATGCCAACTGACATCCACAGGACGATTGTAAGATCATGCATAATATCAGCCATGCTAATCGGCGACGTGGGGGGATGTAATCATATAAAGCTGCGTTCCAGTTGTCCCTGGCTCGTCAGCCTGTGTGAATAAGTACTTACTATTCAGATAATTAGACTATATCATGTATTTAGCAAGTAAATACTATTGCATATTTTTTCCGGTGCATGGATATTCGTTAGCAAAGGCTAAAGCGTCACAAACGATTGGTCGAACGTTGGTCGGGATAAGTGCTCGCCGCAAGATAGATTCCATGCAGGATGACCCTGTCCAGATACAATTATCTAACCACGGTCGATCTAAATGCCTGAGCATATCTGCCGGTCTGGCGCGAGCCTGATGAAAAACATTTCGCATGCCGCTATCATCCAAAGAGGCGGTGTGGATGTTGAGGTCAGGGATATGTTTTTACTGATCACCACAGTGAGCAGGCTATCCAAGGAGTCATTCCCGGCTGCCATTTGATATCGTCGTGCCGCAATCACTAACGATAATATTTCTCGCTGTAGCAAGAAGTAGCTGAACGGGGTGTTTTTCGTCGGTCAATTTGCGCCACCGGGAAATCTGGCGGCGGTGATTCTATACTGATTATGCGTATTAGCGCATACTGCACAGCAGGGCAGACCTGCCGATATACTTTGTTAGAACAAAAGACAGGCCATATGAGTAATAAGCTGCAAATAAACGTGAATGATGCATTCGCGCTCCTGTCGGCAAAAATTGAATTGCCACTGGTGGAATACACGGCAATCGCCAGCAAGCAGGCTGAGATTGAGACATTATTAAGGCAGTACATTTCCACTTTTACCACGGTGCTCCCAGGTGCTTTTGCACGCAGAACACTTGTGTCACCGCTTGCGGGTTGTACCATTGATATGTATGTGCTGTTTAAGGAAGAGCATAAAACGCGTTTCTGGCCTGCGGATCTGATTGATAAATTACTGGTCACACTCAGGGATCGATATGATAGCGCTGCCTTGTCAGCTGCAAGGGATGCGGTGCTTGTTCAGTTTGATGATTTTAAACTTAGAATACAGCCCGGTTTCATGACTGAATCGAAAGTGTATGTAGTCCCATCTATTAACTTAATGGAGTGGGCTCATTATGATAATGCAGCCTATAACGAAGCGCTGGCGAAAACTAACAGCCTTCATAGAGGCAAACTGATCCCGCTGATCAGGATGGTTAAGGCCTGGAACCATGCCAACGATAATTTTTTTGATGACTATTATATAGAACTGCTGGTTAAGGAAGCTGTGGAGAACTACATTATCGACGATTATCAGAGTGCGCTTTGTCACATTTTTAAATCCGGTATGCTGGAGACGGCATACAAGAAGCATGATCCGGCTAATCTTGAATTTGACGTAGAAGGCCTGCGCGACATAGAGAACCTGGTAAAAGCGATGCTGGATTTCAAAGAAGCTTACAAGCTTGCCAGTTATGCTGTTGAGTACGAAGCCTCGGGTGAAACAGAGCGTGCTTTTGAAAACTGGAGAAAAGTATTTCCGGGATATTTCCCGACCGATGTTGATATGGTGGTCGGCCAGATAAAAACGCTGGGAATAAAAGGCGCGGATGCGCTGAAATTAATGCAGGAAGTAAAGTCCGGGCAATAAGCCATTCATTCTATATTGTGACGAAATAAAAAAGCCGGCGCTCTCTGAGCGCCGGCTTTTTTGTTGTATTAAAACGCAGTATTAAATACCGAGTTTTTTCTTGATAGCATCAATAACGGCATCCGATGAGGTTGCTTCTACGGATAACAGCATGCCTTCGTTTTTGTAAAAATCAACCAGTGGTGCAGTCTGCTTGTTGTAAACATTAAGACGGTTGCTGATTGCTTCTTCGGTCTCGTCATCGCGCTGAACTACAGGTTCGCCACATTTGTCACAAACGCCTTCGACTTTTGGCGGGTTGGATTTAACATTGTAAATCTCGCCGCAGCCAGTACAGGTACGACGGGTGGTCAGACGGTCCAGAATGACGTCGCGTGGTACGTCGATCTCAACTGCACAATCCAGCTTTTCACCCATTTTTTCCAGCAGCACTTTCAGTGCTTCAGCCTGTGGAATGGTGCGTGGGAAACCGTCGAGCAAGTAACCAGCCTTGCAGTCGTCTTCTTTCAGACGCTCGCCCATGATGCCCATGATCAGATCGTCGGAGACCAGATCGCCGGCCTTCATTGCAGCTTCGGCTTTTTTGCCCAGTTCGGTGCCCGCAGCCACAGCGCCACGCAGAATATCACCGGTGGAGATCTGGACAGAGCCGTCGAGTTTGGTCAGCAGCTTGGCGACAGTGCCTTTGCCGGCGCCTGGCGCGCCTAAAAGAATCAGTTTCATGGGAAATCCTCAGATAAAGTTAGTAATATCAGTACCTAAGCATTTTCTGCCCGGCACGCTGAAATTTGGAGCGCGTATTTTGTTGTTTTTGAACGAATATTGCAA
>CAYRNH010000032.1:14459-15529 GCA_964425515.1 uncultured Thiotrichaceae bacterium
ATATGCCCATCGGCCTGCTGCATTCTTTCCAGGCAGGTGTGCAGTAAATACTGGCTGGCATCGAGCAGCCTGCCTTTTCGAATGTGCTCGACGATTTCGTCGATCATCAGATTATCGGTAGCGCCATCACTACAAAGCAATACGGTGTCGTGTTTTGCCAGTGATAACTGTGGCCCGATTTCGACTCGCATGTCACTGTAGCCGACAATATTTGAAACCAGATGACGTTCATCCGAGGACATTGCCTGTGCTTCGTTGAGCATACCCGATTCCACTGCATAGCCTACAGGCGAATGTGCAATGGTTTGATATTTGAGTTTGCCACGCTGGCCGGTAATCAGTGCTACCGAATCGCCGGCATGATAGCTGCGGATCTGATCACCAATGATTTCGGCGATGACGATAGTCGTGGCGGAGCCTGACTGCATGGCAAGGATCTGTTCATTGGCATTATCAATGCCGCGCAGGATGGCGTCGCGCAGATCACCATTGCTCTCGCCATATTCACTTATTGCTTTGTCTAGCGCATGCACTGCAATTTGCGAAGCATCACCGCCTTTGGCATGACCGCCGACACCATCAGCGACAACAATAATACCGCGGTGTTTGTCAAATGGGATCAGCGCAATACTGTCTTCATTACGGGTTTCCTTGTTTGCTGCCTTGATCGTAAATGCGCAAGCGGTGCCAAATGAAAACGTATGCAAAACCGGTTGAACCTGGTCTTCATCGGTGTAGATGATGGTTTTGTCATTAATGTCAGGCATTTTAATTATTTTTTAGTTCGAGTCAGATCAGCTGAGTTCGATTGTTTCAAGATAATGTTTAAGTTGTCCTGCTGAGCGAAACTTTTTCAGGATCAGTGATCGTTTGAGTCCGCAGATAATGGCTTTGACCTCTGGTGGTTGCCTGGCATAGGTTTTGGCACCACCCAGTGTGTCATAAAAGATGCGTATCATATTGCAGACATCATCATGAATATTGGCTTTGCTAGGGGCGCCCCAGTGAAACAGGTCCAGCAATTTGAGATCGAATTTCAGGCCAAAGCGCTCGACAATAATATTTTCAGA
>CAYRNH010000033.1:0-15437 GCA_964425515.1 uncultured Thiotrichaceae bacterium
CAAACCGTCCGAACTCAGATCATCAATACTGTAATTCTCCTGCAACTGGCGCTTCACCAGATCAATAAAGGCAGGGTAATGCCCACGCCGCGCGTGTTGCGTTACATCGATAGGTTTTTCTGCGAGCAGATTAGCCTGCGTCTGTGTTAGCAATCCGTTCTTTGCCATCACATCAAGAACTACTTTGCGACGTTGTTTGGCGCGCTCGGGATTGCGTACCGGATTGTAATATGAAGCACCTTTCACCATACCCACAAGCAGCGCCATTTCATCCACTGATGTTTGCTGTAAAGATTTTCCAAAATAATATTCACTGGCGAGACCAAAACCGCGGATGGCGCGATTCTGGTCCTGACCCAGATAAACTTCATTGATATATGTTTCCAGAATTAACGACTTGCTGTAATGAAGCTCGAGCAGTATGGCCATGACTGCTTCATTTGCCTTGCGCCACAAATTCTGACTGGGAGATAAAAAGAGATTCTTCACCAGCTGCTGGGTGATGGTGCTACCACCCTGAACAACACCTCCAGCTTTTATATCGGCCATTAATGCACGCGCAATAGAATGTGGATCAACACCGTGGTGTTCGTAAAAACGTTTGTCCTCAATCAGGACCAGCATTTTTATAAACATCTCAGGAATATCATTCAGCTTTAACAATAAACGATCTTCGCTACGAGCAGGAAAAATTCCGGCAATATACACTGGATCAAAACGCACCAGCGCGACTGGATTTCCACTGTACAAGTCATCCAGAGAAGCAATCTGATTATTAACAATATTTAATCTGAATCCAGTACCTTTCTCTGCACCGTCGTAGAATTTAAAGGGTCGCGTTTGAATCTCGAAATGATTATCCCAGTGATGATATTGCCCGGGCTTCGAAGGGATTTGTGACACTTGTGTGTAATTGAGCATTTTTAGCTCGGTCATCAAATCATTCGCGCTCAGGTGTTCGTCCTGATAGACCTCCAGAGGCCTGGCGTAAACTCTTGCAGGCAATTTCCATAAACGCCCTTTGAACATGGTGGTAACTTCGTCGTCAAGATACAGCAGATAACCAGACAAAAGCACAACTGCGGTCATTACTGACAGCAGCCATCTGTATTTCTTTAAATAGAGCATTACACTAATCTGGTTAGCCCCAGGTTTTCGCTGTCTTGTTTTGGGTTTATTTTTTGTCTGCTTTATATTGCGGCGTTTACTACTGGCCATGATCTTTCTCTCATCTAAGGCCGCCGCAAGAAACCACCAACGCGCCAGTCGTTAATCGGGTGACACACAAACGACCAGAGTATACATGAGCCACCGGTTCTGAGACCGGCGGCAGGAGGAAATGTTCAACCTTTTGATATGCTTAGTGGCAGGTAGATAAAAACCGTGCTGACTTGCCCTGACAGGGATCCGAGTCAAATTGATCCTTACGCTTAGCTTCAGTTTGCTCGCGTTGTTTCAGTAGCGCCTGACGTTTGGCCTCAAGCGCCTTCTGCTCTGCGGCCCGTTGCGCTGCTGTTTTTGCCTGTTGCGGCTCATTATCTGATTTTTTGGCAGCTGGAGCTGGCTTAGGCTTTGCCTCAGCCTGTTTAGACGCAGCAGCGGCAGCTGCAGCGGCGGCGGCAGCTTTCTTTTGTGCAGCCAGGCGCGCTGCTGCTTCTGCCCGCTGTTTGCGTAATTCTTCTTCGTGTTTAGCTTTTAGCACTTCCTGTTGTTTTTGTTCTTCTGCCTTTCTGGCCTGATCTTCTCGTCTAATCTTGTCACGCAGCCGGGAAGCATCACGCTCCGCTTCTACATTACCCTGAAGCGTCGCTTTATTGTACAGATCAAGGGCTTTTTCTCTGTTCATCGGAACACCAGCGCCATCCGCATAGATTTTCCCCAGATAGTACTGCGCGCCCGGATCTTCACTGTTAGCTTTGGCAACCAGATCTTTATACTGGGCCTTGTTACTTTTGGTAATGCCGTTCTTCTTCATATCCCAGTACAGCAATTTGAATTTGGCCATCTCATGTCCCTGAGCAGCAGCCTTCATAATCCATTCTTTAGCCAGCTTCATGTCTTTTGTGGTGCCGAAGCCGGTCTCGTACATTTCACCAATTTTAAATTCAGCCTCGGCATTGCCGCCTTTTGCCAGCTTCATCTGGAAATCAAACAGACCATCCGCGCTGGCCACACATATTTCGGCCATGAATACTACGAGCAACAGCAGATACCCTAATGCTTGAATCCAGCGTCTGGAGGACAGCGACATCCTGTTGTGAAACAGAACTTGCCCATGATATGTAGTATTCAGATGCATTACCTTAAGTTTTCCGTAAAAGTGTTGCTCGGGCCGAGCCGAGCAACACTATGTTTAAGTACGCTTCTGATTTTTGAGATCAGAAAATAACGTCCAGTGCAATACTGGCAATACCAACTTTCTGGGTCGGCGATGGAACACTAAAGCTTGTGTCAAACAGGCCATAGTTGAATCCCTGGTTCGCGTTCGCCAGATCAGTCGGATCGGTTGAAACATCGACCACGCTGTATTCCATTTTCAGTGCAGAGCTGTCATTGACTTCATAACGCAGGCCAGCGGTGACCGAAGTCTGGATCGGAACCGGGAAGTTGAATGTATTCACACCGGGTGTATAAGTGGGTCCCGGTCCTGCTGTTACCGCGCCAGCACCAGTCGATGGATCATAGTAAGTTGATGCTTTACCGTCTATTGATGCAAAGGTCAGGTGAGGCAGCCATTTGCCCATACGATAACCAACGGTGGTGTACCAGGCTGTTGTGTCACCAAAGGCGCGCGAAAGTTTTTCCGTGGTTGTGCGTTTTTGCCACTCGGCATAGACCACCACATTTGACATATCAAAATTGAAGCCTGTCGCAGCCACATTACATTCGCCCACGCCATTCAGATTTACATTGACTTGAGCACCAGGCCCCAAAAGTGGAGCATCTGCAACGAAGCCTCCGAAGGTGTTCACTTTACGACAATGGAAATCACTGGCGTGGATCAGGAAACCGGGGGCTGAATATTTAATATCAATACCAGCAATCCCTTCGGCTTCAAAATAGCCCGTGCCGCCGGAATTCGGAATGTTATCACGGTTGGAACCGATGTAAGGCTGGAAGCTCAACTGACCTTTGCCAACCGGGAAGCTGAACAGCAACTCAGCGCCATTCACCGTGTTCAATGGGTTATTCAGGTAATACACTTCAGACGGCGGGCGAATCCAGGGGTAGGCATAACCTACTTCCACATAGTCATTCACCAGATACACAGGCTGTTTGATCTTACCCGCGTGCAGGCTGACATATTTATTGAATTCGTAATCAACATAGGCCCACTCAACAACCGCGTTAAAGTTTGATTGTGTGCCTTTACCTAGAATTTGCGCCACCACGGAAGCGTTATCGGCGATCTTTGAAGTAATCTGCAGACCAAAACGCGTGTCTGTTTCAAAGGTGATATCTCTGGTAATACCTCGATCACCAAGACTACCTATGTAGACATTGTTATATTTGTCATTGCTTCTGGTCGCACCCACGGTAAAAAAACCATCGAACTGAATAGCATGAGCTGGCGCCGCAACCATGATCATTGCGAGCGCGCTCATTAGAACGCTGTATCTTGAATTCATCTGAAAGACTCCCCTTTCCTGCACTGCTTTGCAGTGCTTTCGTTTTTCTGCATGTCTAGGTTAAAGATAGTAGAAAAACGCGCTTTGGCAAGAGTTCTTCATAATTACAATACAAGGTCTGGAGATATATTATAACCAGTTGTTTTATAAGGAAATATAATGAATTCTCAGGCTTTGTTCTTTCGCTTTTTAGACTTTAGCTTGATATGTTTGATCATACGCTGGCGTTTCGCCTGCTGTTTGGTTGTGAGTACATTTTTGCGTCCGGCAAAGGGGTTAGTGCTGCTCTTAAACTCAATTTTAATAGGCGTGCCCACAATGTTAAGCGCAGCGCGAAAATAATTGGCCAGATAACGCTGATAACTGACCGGTACGATCTCGGTCTGGTTCCCATGAATGATGATGCGCGGTGGATTAGTACCGCCCTGGTGAGCATACCGCAGCTTGATCCGACGCCCTCCTACCAGCGGCGGTTGATGGGCTTCGATGGCCTTGACCAGTAGTCGTGTCAGATTAGGCGTAGACATGTCCAGCATCGCAGCCGCATAGGCGCGGTCGATAGCACCATAGAGCTTACCCACATTGGATCCATGCAGTGCCGAAACAAAAAAGACTTCGGCATAATCAATAAAACTCAGGTGCTTGTCGATGCCAGTACGTATTTGCTGTTTCTGGTATTCGTCGAGTCCATCCCATTTATTGACCACAAACACCAGGGCGCGCCCGGCTTCGAGTATGTAGCCCAGTAAATGCATATCCTGATCAGCGATTTCCTGGCGGGCGTCAACCATCATCACCACCACATTGGCTTCGTCGATTGCCTGCATCGCTTTAATCACGCTGAATTTTTCCACGGTCTCCTTGACCGAGCGGCGTCGCCGTACTCCAGCGGTATCAATCAGGGTGTACTGTTTACCATCACGCTCAAACGGAACATAGATACTATCGCGCGTGGTTCCCGGCATATCGAATACCACGACACGCTCTTCTCCCATAAAGCGATTGATCAGGGTTGATTTACCAACATTCGGTCTACCGGTGAACGCGACTTTTATCCCGGAATGTGCACCGACGTCAGCCGGTTCTTCTGCCACATCGGACAGCACTGTATCTAATAATGCAGCAGTACCACGATTATGCGCAGCGGCAATTAATACCGGCTCACCAAAACCCAGAGCATAAAACTCCGCCGCGACTGTACGGCTATCAAGACCATCGGTTTTGTTAACGACCAGGGTAATAGACTTGCCAGTTTTGCGTAAATCTTCAGCAATCGTTTGATCAGCCGAGGTCAAACCTTCACGCGCATCGACCAGAAAAACAATAATGCTGGATTCTTCTATCGCGAGTAAAGTTTGCCTCGCCATGTGTACATCGATGCCTTCGCGCTCACCACTCAAACCACCGGTATCAATCACCACAAAATGTTTATCGAGATGATGGCCGTGACCGTATTTACGATCGCGGGTCAAACCGGGAAAATCGGCAACCAGAGCATCGCGCGTGCGCGTGAGAATATTGAATAATGTGGATTTGCCCACATTAGGTCGGCCAACCAGCGCAATAACAGGATTCATGGCTTTATTGTTTAGTCAGTGCTGACTTTAAATTCTTGTATGTATAAGCATACACACCGCCATCGCGAGTGGTCACCACCAGTTCGTTATTGATAACCTCAGGTGGCACCAGAATGCCATAATTGACTGAAGAGTTTTCAAAATCATCACCATCTCCGACACGAACACGACCAACAAAATGCCCATCAAAACGCGACATCACGTGCAAATAGCCGTCATAGTCACCCACGACCAGGTAGTCGCCCATCAAGACAGGTCTGGTTACTTCTCGTGCCGTGAGCGCTTTCTGTACCCACAAAGTTGCACCATTGTTGCGATCAATGGCCCAGATGTGTCCGTGGTCGTCAGTGCTATATAGCGCTTTGTCACCCATGGTAATACCTGAATAACTGGAGAATGGACGCGACCAGAGAAACTGCCCGTGATCCACATCAATAGCCACCAGTCGGCCCTGATAACTGACTGTATATAAAGTATGCCCGTAGAGTTTGGACTGGCCATCAATATCAACCAGACGTTGAATCTCGGAACGACCTTCCGGCACAGTCACTACAACATCCCATAGCACATCACCGGAATCAGCCGAGAGCGCGATCAATCGACCATTGTCGAGCCCGACAAAAATCCGGTCGCGTGCCAGAATCGGCTCACTGTTACCGCGCAGTGTCAGCGATGGCAACGCCTGTTTATATGACCAGCGCATTTTGCCATTTTTGGCATCAAGACTGAGAACCTGACCATCAACCGTGCGCACCAGCACTGCATCCTGATAAAGCAATGGCCGTGCCAGCACTTCGCTCGGTACACGCACATTCCACAACACTTTGTGATTAACAGCATCAACCGCAATAACATGTGCGCCACGTGTTGCAAACAACCAGAGCTTGTCATCACCACCGATACCTGCACTAATAGTGGCATCAAGGTGCATGGTGTTTAACACGTCACCATGCTTGAGTGACAAGGTTTCAACTTTACCGTCACGTCCAGCAACGACTACGTGCCCATCAGTCAGCAACGGGGTCAAAAATAAATATTGATCGCCTACGCCCTTCATCGACGTATCTGACCACATCTCATTCAGATCCAGTGTTGCCTGTATCGGTTTAAGTTGAGCAGGCGGTTCTGAATTATCAGTGTCGCCGCAGGCAGTTAACAGCAGACTAAGCGCAATACCAGCCAGGAGTACAGCATATCTCATGCTGGTGACCTGACAGGATTCGTCGCATCCACATTACCCAGATCCTGACGTTTCAGATGTAATAACTGGCTGGCATTGCCTGCAGAATCTTCAATCGCCTTATCATAAGCAGCGCGTGCTTTATCGATTTCGTTTTTAGCGACATAGACATCGCCACTGAGCTCTTCAAATGCCGCATTAAAAGCAGGGGCATGTTTCGCGGCCAGCAAACTCTCTGCTGCGTCGTATTTCTTGCTAGCAATCTGAATTCGAGCAAGACGAAGCCGCGCTATGTTTTGCAGCTCAGGTTGTTCAGAGTCTTTGATCACCCGGTTAAGTTGCTTAACGGCCTCATCGGTTTTAGATTGTTCATATTCATATCGCGCCATCAACAACGAAGCCAGCGATGCGTACGGTGTTGACTTGTAATCAGTGAACAGCTTATCGGAAGCCTCGATCGCGGCTTCCTCATGCTTCTGATTCACCTGTGCGGCTACCTGATAATACAAATCGCCTGCTGCTTCACTATTGTGTTTTTTCATATTGAGATAATAGCGGCCAGCAAAAATAGCAGCCAGACCCAGAGCGAGACCGATAATTAAAGAGGTGCCATTTTCATTCCACCATCTTTTTAAGGCTTCGATCTGTTGTTCTTCGGTTTCAAATTCGTGCATCCAAATCACCCATGTTAGCTTTAAATATTTGTTTGTATAAATTCTATTAATTCTGATCGCGTCAGCAGCTGCTGTTCGGTGCTTGCACGCAAGTGTTTAACGGCAATCTTATCGGCACTGATTTCAGCTTCGCCCAGTATCAACGCGAGGGTCGCACCGCTTTTATCAGCCTTTTTCATCTGACTTTTGAAAGAACCGCCGCCGCAATGCGTCAGCAATCTAAGCTCGGGTAGCGCATCGCGCAACTGCTCGGCCAGTAACAGACCTTTTTGCTCACTACCCTCACCCTGCAATAACATGTATACATCCAGTTCATCAGCGACAACCTGTTCGCCTGATTGCTCCTGAAGGGCAAGCAAGCGTTCAATGCCCAGAGCAAAACCAATCGCTGGCGTTTCACGCCCCCCCAGTTGCGTTACCAGGCCATCGTAACGACCACCAGCACATACAGTGCCCTGAGCGCCAAGCTGGTCAGTGACCCACTCGAATACCGTTTTGCAGTAATAATCCAGTCCACGAACCAGCCTCGGGTTAACGGTATAAACAATACCCGCCGCATCCAGAATCGACTTCAGTATTTCGAAATCCTGCGCTGATTCTTCGTCAAGATACTCCAGCAGGTTAGGCGCGGAATTATTCAGCGCCTGCATATCCGGATTTTTGCTGTCGAGTATACGCAAAGGATTGGTTTTCAATCTTTGCTTGCTATCATCATCCAGTTCTGAAATATGTGATTGAAAATAATCAACCAGTACTTCACGATAGCGTGCGCGCGCCTCAGCACTGCCCAGTGAATTCAATTCAAGCCGAATATCTTTCAATCCCAGCGCCTGCCACAGTCGCGCGCCCATCAAAATCAGCTCGGCATCGATATCCGGTGTCGCAATACCATAGGCTTCAACCCCGAACTGATGAAACTGGCGATAACGTCCTTTCTGTGGACGCTCATGCCTGAACATAGGCCCGGTATACCACAGGCGCTGCGTTTGATTATGCAGCAACCCGTGCTGGATACCCGCCCTGACACAACTCGCCGTACATTCAGGACGTAAAGTCAAACTATCGCCGTTTCTGTCAGCAAAGGTATACATTTCTTTTTCAACAATATCGGTAACCTCACCGATAGAGCGACAGAACAGATCGGTCGATTCAATGATGGGTGTGCGTATTTCGCGATAACCATAAGCTTTCATGGTCTGCATCACGACTGCTTCAAACGCCTGCCAGCGCGCAGACTCACCCGGTAATATGTCGTGGGTACCACGAACTGATTGTATAGCTTTTGACATGAATGTATCTGATTTAATGAAGTACTACGCCGCTTTCACTGGTGGTAACAGTGAAGCGCGCAACATTATTGGTTCGTATATGTCCTTCCATTTCGACTTTTGCATTATTTACGCGAATATCAACCGCTGGTGCGTTGCCGAGGAAAACATTAAATGGAGCTTTCCCCTGAAGGTGCAAAGCCTGATCTTTTCGCATCAGGTCGTGATATAAGCGTTTGCCATCTGCATCCGTAATTTCCACCCATGAATCATCGCTAGCTTTCAGATCAAGCACATCGGTACCCGCATCTGCTACCGACGCTGAAGCACCAGTCGCAGCTGCCGTTTCAGTTGTGGCCTTTGTTGCTAAACCAGGCGTTTTATTTTCAGATGAAACATCAACTGTTGTCATTTCCGCATTATCGGCTGTGGTAGCTGGCCTGTTATCTGGCTGAGCAGCTCCATGATCATTTTGTACGGCTGTATCAACAGCCTGTTGGTCCGTTCCTGCGACCGCAAAATTTTGTTCACCATCACCCGTTTCATGCTCGGGTGTCTTAAGCGCCACTGCATTCATTTTTTCAAGACTAATCGTTTTTGCTGTTCTGGAATAATAACCGTATACACCGTAGATCAATGCAAATAAAACCAGAAGAACCAGCACGATAGAAATACTTCGTATCCACGGTGAACCCATCGTGGCCTGCGCAGGCAGCGTGGAACGAGGGTGCAGCTGGCTTTCACGCTTGTATGGAACTGCGCGGTTAAAAGCATCAACAATGGCTTCCTCTGGCAAATCCATATAACGCGCATACGTACGCAAATAACCTTGTACAAAGGTTGGTGGCGGCAACCGTTTCATATCCGATTGTTCTATTGCGTCAATAATCGCTTCACCAAGAAGCGTTGCTTTTGAGACCTCGGTGATCGAATAGCCTTTGCTTTCTCTGGCGTGCAGCAAGGCATCTCCGAAATTTACATTTTCCGGCTCATCAGTGCTGGTTGACTCATTGATTATTGAGCTGTTCATCTCGTTCCTGGTCTCTCGCCCAGCTAGCTTCATCTGAATTTGGGAATTCGGAAATAAGCTGATTGGCATACTTGAGGTAGTGAGCTCTATTACCTAATCCCTTCTCTGCCTGAACCGCAATCCACAGGCTATCAGCGCTTGGTTTTGTTTTTGCGTGATAACGTTCGATGTAAGCGCGCGCCATCAAATAGCGTTTGGTCTTGATTCCCAGATCAGCCATTGAAATGAGCGCGCCAGGAAGATTCGGGTCGTAATACAATGCCTTGCGCAACATGGTCTCAGCTTGCAGATAGTTGCCCTGTTTCGATAAACAGGTTCCTGCATTCGCGTATGCGAGATAAGGCGAATCATAAAAGGGGCTGGTATACGCAATTTTAAATTGTTTCAGGGCTTCATCAATTTTACCCATCTTGCAGAGAAACGTCCCGTAGTTGTTATGCAGATCAGGGTCGTTTGATTTAAGATCAATCGCCTTGTCATATGCTTTGCGCGCTTCTTTATTCATTCCAAGTCTTGAATATAAATATCCCAGAGTTTTATATGCGTCAGAATTTGTATCATCCTGCTCGATCGCTTTTTCCAGCTTGCCTCTGGCCACATCCAGGTCGTTACGCTTGATATAACCGACTGCCAGCTCTACGTTCAGTTTTGATGCTTCCTTAAGATCAGGTCCTTGCTCCTGCCCCTGTTTTTGTGGCTGATTGCTACACGAAGCCAGTAACGCGATCAAAAAAAGAAAAAATAGCTTGTTCATTATTTTTTTTATATTCATGATGTCATTCCGAAACGTGGTTCCACAAAACGTCTTGCGCGACGACTCTTATCTTCAACCTTGCCTACCAGCTGGCCGCAGGCGGCATCAATATCATCACCACGTGTCCGCCGGACCACGGTGGTCATATCAGCAGCCATTAATATCTTCGCGAATGCTTCAATCCGTCTGGACGGTGACGTTGTGTACCCCGAACCCTCAAATGGATTGAAGGGTATCAAATTCATCATCACTGGCAAACCTTTTAGCAAACTCACCAGCTCGCGGGCATGCTGTGGCGAATCGTTTACGCCATCGAGCATGACATATTCAAAGGTAATGCGTGTGCGCACACTCTGCTTTTCAGCAAACCGGTGACAGGCCGCAATAAGTTCTTTCAACGGATACTTTTTATTGATAGGCACCAGCTCGTTGCGTAGCTCGTCATTGGTGGCGTGCAAGGACACCGCCAGTCGGCTATCGAGCACATCGCCGAGTCGATCCATCGCGGGCACCACGCCTGCAGTGCTGATCGTGACCCGGCGCTTGCTCAGGCCATAGGCAAAATCATCCATCATAATGCGCACGGCGGTAATCGTGTTATCGAAGTTCAGTAATGGCTCACCCATGCCCATCATCACCACATTGGTGATGCTCCTGCCGGGTTTTTTTTCCTCAAGCAGAAGCCGACTGGCAATCCAGACCTGCGAGATAATTTCTGCGCTGTTCAGGTTGCGGTTAAAGCCGCGGCGACCGGTGGAACAGAAACTGCAATCCAGTGCGCAGCCCACCTGGGATGAGACACACAGGGTTCCGCGATCAGTTTCAGGGATATAGACAGTTTCGATCTGATTGCCATCTTCCAGCTCGAGCACCCATTTTCGTGTTCCGTCTTTTGAAAGCTCATCGTAGACCACGTTCAGCGGGGTGATCGTGGTGTGCTGTTTCAGGTAGTCACGTAGCGTTTTCGAGATATTGGTCATCGCATCAAAGTCGATCACGCCCTGCTGGTGGATCCATTTGATCAGCTGGCTGGCGCGAAACGGCTTCTCACCCATCTCGGCAAACAGCGCTGCCATCCCGGCGCGATCAAGACCGAGCAGGTTGGGCCGGTCAGCTGCCGGTGGGTTGACGATTGCGTTTGCTGTTGCCATGCGGAATAGATAATGCTCTTGCGCGATAAACCCGTGATTTTACGCGGGTTTAGGTTGATAAGAAACGCCCGCGATGACCTTATTCAGGCTTTTTCTTCAATCCAGGCCATTTGAATAGCTTCGAGGATTTTTTCGCCAGATCGTTCAGGGTCATCATCAAATTCTTCCAGCTCCAGCACCCAGCGGTGCAAATCGACGAAATTGATGTATTGCGGGTCCACATCCGGGTGTTTTTCATCCAGTTCGATCGCGATATCCAGACTGTCTGTCCAATGCAGGCTCATGGCACCCTCCTCATTAATGATTTTCAGAGACCATATTGATGGTGTATTTGGGTATTTCCACCACCAGATCTTCGTTGCCGACCATCGCCTGACAACTGAGGCGCGAATCCGGATCCAGCCCCCAGGCCTTGTCCAGCATATCGTCTTCATCGTCGGTATTCTCATTGAGCGAGTCCATGCCTTCGCGAATATAGACATGACAAGTGGTACAGGCGCAGGATTTTTCGCAGGCGTGCTCGATCTCGATACCGTTTTTCAACGCAGCATCACAGATAGAAATACCGGGTTCGGCTTCGATCACCATACCGTCGGGACAAATTTCTTCGTGGGGCAGAAAAATAATCTGCGGCATTACTTACTCCTCGTTGTGCCTGGCGTATTCGTCGACCGAATGCCCGCGCATGGCTTGTTTAATACTGCTGTTCATTCGACGCGCGACAAAATCATCGCAGCTGGCTTCCAGCATTTTGATAGCAGTTTCGATTGCGTCGGCGTCGCTGCCTTTGTTAACTTCGGCCAGTGCAGCTCTGGACTCATCTATCGATGCGCGTTCTGCGGCAGAAAGCAGCGCCTCGCCATCGGCGGCCAGCGCCGCATCCAGCGCAGCTAGCACACGCTCGCCTTCAACCTGTTGCTCACGCAGCGCACGCAACTGCATATCCTCTTCTGCATGCGCCATGGAATCGTGCAGCATGGTTTCAATTTCATTGTCGCTCAGCCCGTAAGACGGTTTGACGTCCACGCTGGCCTCAACTCCGCTATTCTGTTCACGCGCACTGACAATCAACAAACCATCAGCATCGATCTGGAAAGTCACTCGAATCCGCGCAGCCCCGGCAACATGCGGCGGAAAACCGCGCAGATCAAACCGCGCTAACGAGCGACAGTCCGATACCAGATCACGTTCACCCTGTACCACGTGAATCGCCATCGCGGTCTGACCATCTTTATAAGTGGTGAAGTCCTGCGCCTTGGCCACAGGAATCGGTGTATTGCGCTGGATAATTTTTTCTACCAGGCCGCCCATGGTTTCGATACCCAGAGACAGCGGAATAATATCGAGCAGCAACATTTCTTCGCCCGGCTTGTTGCCGGCAAGCACATCTGCCTGTAACGCGGCACCGACTGCAACTACCTTGTCTGGATCAATACTGACCAGTGGCTCACGCCCGAAAAATTCGCCGACTTTTTCTCGCACACGCCGCACGCGAGTTGATCCACCCACCATCACTACTTCGCTAACGTCTTCAATGGCAACATCAGCATCACGCAAGGTACGACGACAGGCAAGAATGGTTTGTTTGATCATTGCGTCGAGCAGTTCATTCATCTGTGCACGACTTAGACTGCCCTGCCAGTTGATTGAACCGTTACTGATATTAATGTCTGTCTGTTCGTGCTCGCTCAACGCTTCTTTGGCTGCACGCGCCTGCTGCATCAGCAAACGCACCGTGGTTGCATCCAGCTCGCCAGTTGAATCAATACCGGCCTGATGCAAAATCCATTCAGCAATTTTGTGGTCGAAGTCATCACCACCTAGCGCACTATCACCACCAGTGGCCAGCACTTCAAAAACACCTTTGTTCAACCGCAAAATTGAAATATCAAAGGTGCCACCCCCAAGATCGTAAACCGCGATCACGCCTTCCTTGCCGGTATCCAGTCCGTAAGCAACAGCCGCGGCGGTCGGCTCGTTGAGCAGACGTAGGACATTAAGACCTGCCAGCCGTGCTGCATCCTTGGTCGCCTGGCGTTGAGCATCATCGAAATACGCTGGCACCGTAATCACCGCACCGACCAGTTCACCACCCAGTGCATTCACTGCGCGTGCTTTCAAATATTTGAGTATTTCTGCCGACACTTCGGTCGCGCTAACATCACCTTTGACTGTACGAATTCGTGGTGCTGTGGAATCAGTATCAACAAAATCATATGGCAGCTTTTTACCAAGCATACGCAGATCGTCCACACCACGACCCATAAAGCGCTTGACAGAAACGATGGTGTTTTTCGGATCCGTTACCGAATGCATCACTGCCGCATTACCCACACACACGCGATCTTCTGAATAACGCACAACCGAAGGTGTTGAGTGATTACCCTGCATATCAGGCAGTGTTGCCGCCTCACCACTACGCACCGTTGCCACCAGCGAGTTTGTGGTGCCGAGATCGATCCCGACCGCGAGGCGATGCTGGTGCGGCGCGGTGGATTGTCCCGGTTCTGATATTTGCAATAAAGCCATGATTAAAACAACTCGTCTTCAATTTTTGCCATTAGGGTTTCAATTTCTTTGCGTGCCTTTTGCATGAACTGCATTTTTCGCAAACATTCTTTTGCTTCATCAATAGCATCGGCCCGGTAAGCAGCCGAAAACTCCTGTGACACTATCTGCATACTGGATTTTACTTTTGCAAGCTCCGCATCAAGAAACGCAAGCGGGTCATCCTGTTGATGCACATCTTCAAGCGCTTCTCGTAATTCCATCTGCTGCATCAAAAACGCCGCGTCCATCGTCGTTTCGTTTTCCAGTCTGACGTCAACATCTTTCAATTGCAGCAGATACACTGCGCGTTCAATCGGATCCCTCAGGGTCTGAAAAGCTTTATTAACCCACGATGTCTGCTGCATCGAAATTCTGCGCTCCTGATCACCCGCACTGGCAAACTTGTCAGGGTGCGTTGACTGCGCCAGCGTACGATACTGCTGTTGCAAATGATCCATATCGATCTCATATGCAATCGGCATATCAAATAACTGGTAAAAGTTTTGTGTGAGTAAATCGTTGCTCATAATCAGTCAGGTGCTTGCAATCGACTGACATGCACACGCATAGGTGTATGCGCGGAAATGCGAAAGCTTATATCGCAGGCTTATACGGTAAAGCTTTCACCGCATCCACATTGGCCCTTTTCATTCGGGTTGTTGAATTTAAAACCCTCATTCAAACCTTCCTTGATGAAATCCACTTCGGTGCCATTGACATAAACCAGGCTTTTTTTGTCGACAACGATCTTGACGCCATCAATCTCGAAGACTTCGTCTTCAGGATTGATTTCATCGACAAACTCGAGCACATAGGACATACCCGAACAACCATTGGTCTTGACACCAACGCGCATACCCACACCCTTGCCACGATTGGCAAGAAATGTTTTAACGCGTGCCGCAGCAGGTTCAGTCATTGTAATAGCCATTTCAATCCTCTGTCGTTCTCGTAAACGTGTCTATCGCAAACTTATTGCGCGTGTTTTTTTCTGTAATCATCAATCGCAGCATTGATCGCATCTTCGGCCAGTACCGAGCAATGGATCTTTACCGGTGGCAGCGCCAGTTCTTCGGCAATCTGCGTGTTCTTGATCGCTTTCGCTTCGTCCAGCGTCTTGCCCTTGACCCATTCGGTCAGCAAGGAGCTGGACGCAATCGCGCTGCCGCAGCCGTAGGTCTTGAACACGGCATCTTCGATGATTCCATTATCACTGACCTTGATCTGCAAACGCATGACGTCACCACAGGCCGGGGCGCCAACCATGCCGGTGCCGACGTTCTCGTCGTCCTTACCAAAACTCCCGACGTTTCTCGGGTTTTCGTAGTGGTCTAGTACTTTTTCGCTGTATGCCATGATCGTCTACCTCTTGTCTTATCTATTTCGCGCCTACTGTTCAGGCACGGGTTCTATGTATTCGTTTTTGTCAGCCGCTTGTGCTGAGCTGATCCAGAGCGTTCAAATCAAGGCGCGAAGCTTTCGAGCAGCGCAGTGTGCATTAGCACATGAGCAGCGCAGATAAGCTTCAGCAACGCGGAGTTGGACGTTCTGGGTCGGCATCAGTGCGCGGCCCATTTCACACTATCAAGGTCGATGCCTTCTTTGTACATGTCCCATAAGGGGG
>CAYRNH010000034.1:0-15433 GCA_964425515.1 uncultured Thiotrichaceae bacterium
TTCCGGGCGTCCTGCCCTCCACCCTTCGGGCCGCGTTAAAGCACACGTTCAAATTCAATCCAGTCGAATTTGTCTGTGGTTCCACTTTTCTATTCTTTTAATCCACCGGTACGGTGCGGTTTGATGCCCACTCGCGTAGCTGGGTGATCTGCTCGGCCATGACGACTGATAACGATCGCGTGGCTGCGATTTCATCCAGCAGGATTTTGGTGGTTATCGGCTCATCTTTGATATTAACCGCGTAGCACGCACTGACCACCACCTGTTCAATTTCAGAGCCAGAGAATCCTTCACTCGCTGTTGCAACCTTGTCGATATTGATACCAGCGAGATCGATGCCGCGTTTTTGCAGATGAATAGTAAAAATCTGTTTACGAATATCTGTTGCTGGTAAATCGACAAAGAAAATCTCATCCAGCCTGCCTTTGCGGATCAATTCCGGCGGTAGTTCGTGAATATTATTGGCTGTTGCGACTACAAACACATGCTGCTTGTTTTCTGCCAGCCAGGTGAGAAATGCACCGAGCACACGTTTGGCTGTGCCATCGTCATTGCCACCTGAAATGCCTTTTTCGATTTCATCGATCCACAATACGCACGGCGCCATCACCTGCGCGGTTTTTAATGACTCACGTAAATTGCGCTCGGTTTCGCCGATATATTTGTTATACAGCGCGGCAAAATCAAAACGCAATAAAGGTACTTTCCAGATGCCTGCGATGGCTTTGGCGGCGAGACTCTTGCCACAGCCCTGCACACCCAGCAACAATAAACCACGCGGTCGATCCAGTGGTTTATCAGATCCGTTGCCAATGAAGGCGGCTTCGCGTGTCTTCAGCCATTGTTTGAGGCGACGCATACCACCGACTTCACTGAATCGGGCGGTTTCATATTCAAATGAAATAACATCATCACGGTTCAGCAGACTGTACTTGGCCTGCATGACTTCAGGAAGATCTTCTTCGGTAATCGCGCCATCATCAACAATCGCATTGCGAATCAGACGGCGGGCATCGTTGTAACTCAGGCCACCCAGGTTTGTTACCAGCCGCGACATATTTTCCTTGCTGGTCGAAAGACGTTTACCGCTTTCCATCTGCCAGCGTACTGCTTCTTCTCCGATCAGCCTGTGAAGTGCGGATTCATCCGGCAGGCTGAGTTCAAACTTGACGAACAGATGTCTGAGACTTGAGGGTATCTCCAGGCGATGGCATATCATTACTATCTTGTTACGCGCGCCTTCAAATCCCATGGCGATTTCTTTCAGATGCCGGGTATTCACCGGGTCCTGAATATACGGTTCAAAGTCCAGTAACACATAAATACCATCACGTTCGACGGCCGCGATGTGTTTAAGCACGTCCACGGGGGCGGTGATGTGTTTCTGAGTACCAAGATCAATGTCGATGCGCGCCAGTCCCTGTGTCACTGACCATTTGAATATCGGCAGAACATGACGTGTCGCGATATCCGTCAGCAGTTTGAGTGCGCGCAGCTCTTCGTGGGTTTCTATCTGTATGATCGGCGTATTGCCCAGCAATAGCAGTTCGAGGTCCCTGGTGTCCGACATGGTGTTTTTATTGTTCAGCCTGAGTATGCAACAAGATCAGTACTCCTTCAATATGATAATGATGGGTTCAGCGTTCCTGTGGTGTTTCGCGGCAAGGCGCAGTGCGCAGGCAATGGCCATAGTCCTTGTCAAGCGCTGCAACGCGGCAGCGGGACACCACAGGAGCGCCCGAAGGGTTGGCCTGTCAGCGCCCATGGCGGCGTTACGCCTCTTGGAAAGGACTATGGCCATTCCCTGCGAGGCGTGCCTTGCCCTGGACGCTGACAGGCCAACTGAACCCATTAATTATCATATTGAAGGAATACCAGGCCTGAGACACTATAGTTATTGACCGCGGGGCTACATTTTGACAGACTTGTGTCTGGTTACGCCAGTTTAAGCTGGATCGTAGCTCAAAAGCGTCATCCTCACCCAAAACATCTGGGCGGGGAAGGCATCAAGGATGATGCGCACAGGCTGGTTCAATTTTGGCCACGACAGCGGAGTGCCCCGGCTAACAAACCGGAGCAAACGAAATTCATACATTCGCGCTAGGCGGATGTTGATGTAGACACACTAGAACATACAACAATGACTACCACGTCTCTGATTACCGATAATTCTTTCTCGATGCCCGTCGAAGTCATGCTTGTCATGGCGATTTTACTGACGTTGGCTTCTAAGATCGTGCGCCTGAGTCAAAAGGCTGCAAACACCGTGTCAGGGTCGTCGTACCCAACGAGTACATATAATAATGCAAAGAATTTTAATCAATGCCGCACAAAAGGAAGAGATCCGTGTGGCGATGGTCGATGGCCAACAACTTTACGACCTGGATGTCGAAGTCCCTTCACGCGAACAGAAAAAGTCGAATGTCTACAAGGGTAAGATTACCCGGGTAGAACCCAGTCTGGAAGCTGCTTTTGTTGACTATGGTGCCGAGCGCCATGGTTTTCTTCCATTCAAGGAAATCGCACGCAGTTATTACACCGAAGAAGCCCGTAATTCGCAGGGCCGTGTCGATATTCGCACTGCGATCAAGGAAGGCCAGGAAGTGGTCATCCAGATCGAAAAAGAAGAACGCGGTAACAAAGGCGCAGCGCTGACCACTTTTATCAGCCTGGCCGGTCGTTTCCTGGTGCTGATGCCGAACAATCCTCGCGCTGGTGGTGTTTCCCGTCGTATCGAAGGCGAAGATCGCGATCTGATCCGCGATGCGCTGAGCCAGCTGGAAGTGCCGAATGGTATGGGCCTGATCGTGCGCACCGCCGGTGTTGGCCGTAATGTTGAAGAACTGCAATGGGATCTGGATTATCTGCTGCAGCTCTGGGATGCGTTTGTCAAAGCCACCGAATCACGCCCGGCACCGTTCCTGGTCTACCAGGAAAGCGATGTGATCATTCGCGCGCTGCGCGATTATTTCCGCGATGACATCAGCGAAGTGCTGATCGATTCGCCCGAAGTCTACGAAACCGCGCGCCAGTTCATCGAGCAGGTGATGCCCAACCGCATCCGCAAGCTCAAGCTGTATGAAGACACGGTGCCGCTGTTTAATCGCTTCCAGATCGAAAATCAGATCGAATCGGCCTATCGCCGCGAAGTCTCGCTGCCGTCTGGCGGTTCGATCGTGATTGATCACACCGAGGCACTGGTGTCTATCGACATCAACTCGGCGCGTGCCACCAAGGGCGGTGATATCGAAGAAACTGCAACCAATACCAATCTTGAAGCCGCAGATGAAATCGCGCGTCAGTTACGCCTGCGTGACATCGGTGGTCTGATCGTGATCGACTTTATCGACATGATGGCCGCGCGCAATCAGCGCGAAGTTGAAAATCGTTTGCGCGATGCGGTCAAACTCGACCGCGCCCGCGTGCAGCACGGCCGCATTTCTCGTTTCGGTCTGATGGAAATGTCACGCCAGCGCCTGAAACCTTCGCTGGGTGAATCGACCCAGATCGTGTGCCCGCGTTGCAGCGGTCAGGGCACGGTGCGCACCGTGGAATCATTGTCATTGTCGCTGGTACGTATCATCGAAGAAGAAGCGCTGAAAGAGAATACCAGTCGCGTTGATGTGCAGGTTCCAGTGGATGTCGCGACTTACCTCCTCAATGAACAACGCGCTGCGATCATTGCTGTTGAAAAACAGGCTGGCGTGATGGTGGTAGTGATTGCTAATCCTGCGCTGGAAACACCGCAATATAAAGTGTCGCGCGTGCGTAAATCAGAACAGGAAGAAGGTGAAGTTCAGGCCAGTTATCGTCAGGTCGACGCTGAAGAACAAAGTCTTGATCCGCAACAGTATCGCGAAGCACCGATTCAGCCTGAGCAACCCGCAGTGCAGCGTGTGATTCCGACCAAACCAGTACCGGCTGAAGCTAAAGCAAAACCCAAAGCGGTCGCTAAAAAGCCGGGTTTACTCAGCGGACTGATTTCACTGTTCGTCGGCAGTGATAGCAAGAGCGAGAAAAAACCTGAGAAAAACCCTCGACCCGCAAAACCTGCGAGCAAGGAAAAGTCAGCAGGTCGCAATAGCTCAAACGCTGGCGGCAGCAGCCAGGGTCAACGCGGTAGTCGTGGTGGTCGCGGTCGTGGCGGTCGTGGCAGAAATCGCCCACGTAATACTGAGCAGGGTGATAAAAACCAGCCGCAAAGTGGCCAGCAGACAAACCAGACAAAGCCGGCTAAACAGGCGCGCCCAGCTCCAGCTGTGGCGGCTGAACAGGAGTCACTGGATAAAGACACTGTACCGACGACTCAGAATTCTGGATCCGCTAGCAGTAAATCCAGGCGTTCACGCCGTGGCGGTGGACGTCGTCGTCGTGAAACCAGCCAGGCTTCAGTTACACCCGAAAACACCACACAGAATGCAGAGTCCGGTAAGCCATCCTCGGCTGGCAATACGCAGTCATCACAATCCGCGCCTGCAGGCAAAGAAACCACCGGTTCAAACCAGAAACCCAGTTCTACGCCAAAGGTAGAAGCTTCAGCGCGCAGCGAAACCGCGGCGCCGGTTGAATCGGTACAACGCAGTGCTCCAGCGCCGGTGTCGACCGAACCTAAGGCAGTGGAACACCGTCCCAGTCAGGCGCCGGCAGAACAGAAACCGGTGGAAGCCAGACCGGCTGAAGTGAAACCGGCTGAAATGAAACCGGCTGAAATGAAACAAGTTGAAACCAGAGTCGAAACCAAACCGGCAGAACCGAAGCAGGTAGAGACCAAAGTTGAAAACAAACCGGTTGAAAGCAAGCCAGTTGAAACCAGCCAGTCTGCGGATAAAAGTGTTGCCGGTGAATGATAGGCAGTAATTGATCGATAACGACACTATTTGATGTATATAAAGAGGCCTGCTTGCAGGCCTTTTTTATTTCTGCTGAATGTGAACGAGTAAACCTTCAGATGCTGCTTCAACCAGATCGAGCACGGTTTCAAATCCGTTGCCGCCACCGTAATACGGGTCGGGCACTTCGCGTGTCGGCGACTGTTCGGCAAAATTCAGAAACAGCTGAACACGATCCTGACAATCATCAGGACAGATCGCGAGCAGATCATCCAGATTGGGCCGATCCATCGCCAGCACATAATCAAACTCGGTAAAATCACTTGCGCGTACACGCCGCGCGCGTTGCGAGCTGAGATCGAAACCGCGTTGCAAAGCCGCTGCCTGGGCGCGTTGATCCGGCGGTTCGCCAACATGGTAGGCATGGGTGCCAGCAGAATCGATCTCGACCCGATCATTCATGCCTGCCATTTCGATCTTGTGACGAAACACGCCTTCAGCCGTAGGCGAGCGGCAGATGTTGCCCATGCAAACAAAAAGAACCTTTGTTTTAACCGCGGAGTTGCTCATAAAGAACCTTGAACTTTATATATCATTTTGTATTGAGTTTAACCGGAGTATAAGAGGAATTCGTAGCTCGATCACCTGACTATGAAGAATAGCCTTTGACCAGCAGCGCCAGTGCCACCAGAGCGATAAAAGCATGCAGACCGACAATGACCATCGGTGGTGGTTTTCGGCCGTCGCGCAGAGCCAGCAGGACGACGCCGCCGGTCAGGGTCAGTACGAACAGGAATGCAGCATCGTTGTACAGGATGTGATGAGTGGATTCGCGGACAATATGGACGATAAGCAGGATCAGCGCCAGAACAGCGATACTTGCGTGCCCCAGCCCGAGAGCCAGTGAACCCCGGTGGTAGCGCACACCTATGAACACAAGATAAAGACCGGCAAGAACCGCCAGACCGAACAGCAGTATGATGAAAAGAATGGTGATTTCTCCCGTATTTGATAAAAACGAACACCCTCAGGCGTAATCAAGATAAGCCAGAACCTCTGGACATAACCCTGGCCCCAAAGTTTCAGTCGTCGTGGTAGCGCTGGGCAGGGGCGGCCACTGGTGCGCTACGCGTAAAACGGCAGCGAATGCTCTGGTTGGCGAATTCGCGCCGTAGATTAATATCCGTTAATATCGCGCTCTTGATGGTCCCGCGGATTTGACAATGCTACAAGTTTACAACAGCCTCACCCGGCAAAAAGAAATCTTTACCCCGATCGAGCCCGGCAAGGTCCGTATGTATGTCTGTGGCATGACGGTGTACGACCTGTGTCATCTCGGTCACGCGCGGGTGCTGGTGGTATTCGATACCGTGGTGCGCTATTTGCGCGCGTCGGGCTATGAAGTGAACTATATCCGTAACATCACCGATATCGATGACAAGATCATTGCGCGCGCGAATGAAAACGGCGAGCCCATCGGTGAGCTCACCGCGCGTTTTATCACCGCGATGCACGAGGATGCTGCGGAACTGGGCGTGTTACCGCCGAGCGAGGAGCCGCGCGCCACCCGTTCGATGGCCGATATTATTAACATGGTGCAGGTGCTGGTAGAGAAGGGCGCTGCCTACGCTGCTGATAATGGCGATGTGTATTACTCGGTGAGCAGTTTTAAAAATTACGGCCAGCTTTCTGGAAAAAAACTCGAAGACCTGCGCGCGGGTGAACGCGTCGCGGTGGATGAAAATAAACAGGACCCGCTGGATTTTGTTTTATGGAAAGCAGCCAAGCCGGGCGAGCCAAGCTGGGATTCGCCATGGGGTAAGGGACGACCCGGCTGGCACATTGAATGCTCTGCAATGTCGACCTGCTGTCTGGGAAACCATTTTGATATTCACGGTGGTGGTCAGGATTTGCAGTTCCCACATCACGAAAACGAAATCGCGCAATCCGAAGCGGCCACCGGCGAACATTTTGTCAATGTCTGGATGCACAATGGCTTTGTGCGCATCAATGATGAAAAAATGTCGAAGTCGCTGGGTAATTTTTTTACCGTGCGCGAAATACTCAAATTGTTCAAGGGTGAAGAGATTCGTTACTTCGTGCTCGCCAGTCATTACCGCAGTCCGCTAAACTATTCCGATCAGTTGCTGGAATCCGCGCGCACCGCATTGAACCGTTTGTACAATGCGCTGCGTGGTATTGATGTGGCAGAAAAATTTGAAGCCAGCGAATACACTCAGCGTTTTAATAAAGCGATGGACGATGATTTCAATACGCCCGAAGCGATCGCGGTGTTGTTCGAACTGGCCAATCATGTCAATCGTGAACGTGCTGCGAATCCCGGTTATGCCGCTGCACTTGCGGCTGAGCTGAAACAGCTCGCCAATGTGCTCGGTCTCCTTGAAGCTGATGTTGAAAGCTATTTACAAAGCGGTGCAGGGGAAGACTCGGATGCAGAAAAAATCGAATCTCTGATTGCGCAACGCCTGAAAGCACGCGCAGAAAAAAACTGGGCAGAAGCTGATCGCATTCGTGATGAATTACAGGCGATGGATGTGGTGCTGGAAGACAAAGACGGCAAAACCATCTGGCGTCGCGGGTGATTTTGTTATTAGAAGCATTAAAAACTTTAGAAGCGGAACCGCAGAGGCGCAGAGAACACGGAGAAAGATAATTATTTGTAAAAGTAAATATTACCCTGTTGATTTAACCGCTATTCCAGGATACCTAACAAATATTTCTGTTGTTTAAACAAAAATATTCTTTTACCTCTGTGTTCTCTGTGCCTCTGTGGTTCAGCTTTTAGTGGTTTCGCTTTTATCTTTAAATATTATTTTCTTCGAGGAATTCTTCGTCCTGGTGTCTTTGTTCGAAGACATCGAGGTTATCAACTACATCACCAAGGTCGTCATTGAAGCGCGCTATCATGAACAGCGCTTCACCTTCGTACACCAGTGGAATTTGAGTAGAGCCGATGACCACGCCCTTGCACGGCGAGATTATGGGTACTGAGAATTTGCTATTATATGGGTCGCTGATTTGCCCAAGCGATTCACCTTTTTTAACACGTGTTCCCAGGCTGACTGGATGGCGGAGTACGCCGCTTTCGGGTGCGCGTAACCATATGCTGGCATAGGCTTCGAAGGGTTCTATTTTTTTTCTGCGCGTAGACTTTCTTGGCGGCAGCATTCCCAGTTCGCGCATGACACCGAGTATGCCTTCGACGCCCGCGCGGATTCCGACTTCGTCGTAGCGCAGCGCTTCACCGGCTTCATATACCAGTGTTGGAATACCCATGTCTGAAGCAGTCGCGCGTAAAGAACCTTCGCGTAGCGCCGAATTTAATAATACCGGTGCGCGAAAACTGCGTGCCAGTCGTGTGGTTTCTGCATCGTCAAGATTGGCGCGAATCTGTGGCAAATTGGTGCGATGGATAGCGCCAGTGTGCAGGTCGATACCATGCGTGCAGCGTGCGATGACTTTTTGCGTAAACATTCGGGCAACGCGCGCGGCGAGTGAGCCTTTTTCTGAACCCGGAAAGCTGCGATTAAGATCGCGCCGGTCGGGCAGGTAGCGAGACTGATGGATGACGCCGTAAACATTGACCACGGGTATTACCAGCAGTGTGCCGCGTAGCTGACGAAACGATTTTGATTCTAGCAGGCGCTGTGTGATTTCAATGCCATTGATTTCATCGCCGTGCACTGCGGATGAAATAAATAGACGCGGGCCTTCGTGGCGGCCGTGAATAATATGTACCGGCATTGCCAGATCTGTGCGCGAATTCAGTCTCGGTAATGCAAGATCCGTAGTCACTCGACTGCCCGGCGCTACCTGCAGTCCATTGAACTCGAACGGTTTTTGCATGACTCAGCCCTTGCCGCGGGTGCGCGTACTTTTGCTGGCGTGATTTTTCTCGATAAACCCAATGATCATCCCGGCGATATCTTTATCGGAAGCGCGTTCGATGCCTTCGAGACCTGGTGAAGAATTGACTTCCATAACGACGGCTCCGTGGTTGGACCGCAATAGATCAACACCGGCTACGTTCAGGCCCATGATGCTGGCGGCACGCACCGCGGTCGAGCGTTCTTCCGGAGTGATGCGGATTAAACTTGCGCTACCGCCACGATGCAGGTTAGAACGAAACTCGCCTTCCTTGCCCTGACGCTTCATCGCCGCGACTACTTTGTCACCTACGACCAGACAGCGAATATCAGCACCGCCGGCTTCTTTAATGAATTCCTGGGTTAAAATGTTTGCACGCAGTCCCATGAAAGCTTCAATCACGCTGGAAGCTGCCTGTTTGGTTTCCGCCAGCACCACACCGATGCCCTGAGTGCCTTCGAGTAACTTGATCACCAGCGGTGCGCCGTTCACCATGCTGATCAGATCGTCGATGTCATCAGGCGAATGTGCAAAGCCGGTAACCGGCAAACCAATACCTTTGCGCGCGAGTAGTTGCAATGAACGCAATTTGTCGCGTGAACGCGAGATCGCTACCGATTCGTTCAGCGGATACACGCCCATCATTTCGAACTGGCGCAGCACTGCGGTACCATAAAAGGTAATAGATGCACCAATACGTGGAATCACAGCATCGAAGCCTGTGAGGTTTTCACCTTTATAGTGAATACTGGGGCGGTTCGAAGTAATGTTCATATAACAACGCAGGGCATCGAGCACGCGTACTTCGTGGCCGCGTTCTTCTGCCGCTTCGATCAGACGGCGGGTTGAATACAGTTTCGAGTTACGTGAAAGAATAGCGATTTTGATGTGAGTTCTCCTGTTGCGATGCCATAAGTTCGAATGTGCCAGGTCTCGGACTTACACAGTGGTTCGTGGTTCAACCGGCTCTGGCGCCAAAACGAGTATTATAAAACCGAGCGCGTGGTGTGTAGCCAGGCTTTTTGTCAAACCCGCTTGCTGGAAGGTGAATTGTGGCACTCTGCTATGTGAATGGCAAACTAGCAGTTGCGAAAATCGCTCAGGCCATCGAAACTGTGTTTATGCGAAAGCGATTGCCTGGCGGAAGCCTGAGGAATGATAATGACAAATAAGCTGATAACGGTAGGCTGGCGTGAATGGGTAGGCTTGCCCGAACTCGGCGTGGGAAAAATCAAGGCCAAAACCGATACCGGTGCACGTACTTCAACTTTACACGCCCATTATGTAGAACCGTTTCAGCGCGAGGGCGAGGACTGGGTTCGTTTTGGTCTGCACCCGTTACAGCATCGTGACGATCACACCATCGAATGCGAAGCGCGGGTTCACGATCAGCGCGAAGTGACCGATTCAGGCGGTCATACCGAGCGGCGTTATGTGATCAGAACCATGGCGCAGCTGGCAGACATTCAATGGCCGATCGAACTGACCCTGACTAATCGAGATAATATGCGTTTTCGTATGTTGCTGGGACGTACCGCTTTGAATGAACGTTTTATCGTAGATCCTTCTGCATCGTACCTGATGGGCAAGCCGGGTAAATAGATATAACAGCTTTTAAAAACGAAACCACTAAAAGCGAACCACAGAGACACGGAGAACACAGAGAAAGCAATTAATTGTAAAAACTTATAGAAGCAGACTTCTTGCAATCTTTTCCAGATCTGACATAGACATCGAGATGATTTAGATCTGATTGTGTTTTTTAAACAAAAAATATTTGTTTTTTCTCTGTGTTCTCCGTGTCTCTGTGGTTCCGCTTATAGTTTTTAATTACTCTCCGGCTTCTCGCTTTTCATTTTGAGTTCTATGCCCAACGGGCCGCGGGGCAGGGTGATGGAAAAGCTTGAGCCGTTTCGTTCCAGTACCATCAGCACGCTTTCGTCGGACTGGCCTTGCACGGTGGCCTGTTGCAGATCTCTCATCGAGTAAATATTTTTTGAGGCGTAACTCAGGATAGTGTCGCCGGCCTGAATTCCTGCCGCAGAAGCGGCGGAATTTGGGTAGACCGCAGTGGCGACAACGCGATTAGCTCTGCCAGTCGCGTAGAGATAGCGGTCGTAAATATCATCACCGAACTGTGTGCGGATGCCATGTGTTGGATCCAGCAGTTTGCGCAGCGCCTGTGCATAGCGGGTGGTGTTGAACCAGCCCTCGCGTTCGGCCTGGTCACGCAGCTGGAGCAGGGCCAGTCGGTTCTGCGCGATCAGATCACGGATCGCATCGGCGGTGGCAAGCGGAATCTGGGCAGCGGTGAGTTCATCGACCGAGGGCAGGGATGACTGATAACCGGGGCGTCGATGGTGCGTCGTGGCAATGTTCGAGGTTGTGTCGTCCTGATTCGGGTCTGTTTTGAGCTGAGTGCGGGTCTGCATGGCGAGGGTATTTTCCAGTGTTTTGACCTGCGCCCTGGTGGTTTCCAGTTCGCTTTTCAGCTGATTGATACGCTCGTGCAGTCTGCCAAGTTCGGTGGTTTTGGCAGTGATTTCCAGGTCTTTGGCAGTGTTCGTGGGAGCGTAGTGAATACTCAATTGCCAGCCCAGTGCGATGCCGGCGAGGGCGAGAACGCCAAAAAGCGTGAATCGGGACTTCATGCCCGCCATTTTACTGCGAAACCAGCCCGGTGTGCGGTTTGCGGCGGGCTTGTAACTGACTGAATTTATATCTACAATACGCGCCCTTAATCCTTGCTCCACTGTATCCGACAGGGGGCTTTAACCGAGAGGAAGTATGAGACACTACGAAATCGTGTTTCTGGTCCATCCTGACCAGAGCGAACAGGTTCCCGCCATGATCGAGCGCTATAAAAGCATGATCGAAGCGGCCGACGGCAAGATCCATCGCCTTGAAGACTGGGGCCGTCGTCAACTGGCTTATCCCATCAACAAAATCTACAAAGCACATTATGTGATGATGAACGTCGAGTGCGGCGCTGAAGTCCGTGATGAGCTGGAATCGGCTTTCCGCTTCAACGATGCAGTGATTCGTAACCTGATCATGAAGAACGATGAGGCTTTCACCGAGATGTCACCGCTGGCCAAACAAAAGGCCGAAGAGGCAGAAAATGCGTCACGCCGTGCAGCACGCGAACAGAGCGATGCGGAGGCAGCGGCAGCGGCAACAGATGATGATACATCTGATGACGACGATACCAGCGCTAAAGACACAGATGATTCTGTTGTCGAAGCTAGCGAATAAGGCAGGAGAAGACAATGTCATATTTTAGACGTAAACGTTTTTGTAAATTCACAGCCGATGGTATCGACAATGTCGATTACAAAGATCTGGAGTTGCTCAAGGGCTACATTTCCGAGAGCGGCAAGATTGTACCTGCGCGTATTACGGGTACCAAAGCGAAATACCAGCGTCAGCTGACACGTGCGATTAAACGCGCGCGTTTTCTGGCACTGATGCCATACACCGACAGTCACCAGTAATTTGAGCCCGCCTTGCGCCAGCAAAACGCTGGCGCAAGGCGGAGTGGCTGGCTTCAGATGATCCTGCTTTCGCGCTTTATCCTGAAGGGTATCAGTCAGGCGGCTCTGGTCGCTGCCAGTATGGCAGTGCTGGCTGTTATTCCACTGCTGGGCTGGGTAACTATTTTAATCAGTGGCGCTGCGGTGGCGCTGATGACCCTGGTGCATGGTTATCGCCATGGCCTGCTGGTGATGCTGGCGGCGGCTCTTGGTACTGGCGTGTTTGCCGGTGTGTTGTTTGGCCAGCCGCTGATGGCGTTGTATTTTTTGCTCGTGGTATGGATGCCGGTGTGGCTTGCAGCCATGGTACTGCGCGAAACCGTATCACTCTCGCTGAGTCTGCTGTTGATTGCAGGTATGGGTTTGCTGGCGTTACTGGTAATGCATCTGGTGTTTACGGGTATGAATGGCTACTGGCAGCATTCACTCAGTTTGCAGATGACCCAGACCGCGGAGATGCTCAAGGTGCAGTTGTCGAAGCAGGAGCTGCAGACCCGGGTAGACGAAATGATCCGCTGGCTGCCAGGACTGATAGCGGGTTTCATGCTGGTCAGTACCGCGCTGAGTCTGCTGCTGGCGCGCTGGTGGCAGGCGGTGAATTTTAACCCTAAGGGTTTTGGCAGCGAGTTTCGTGCGCTGAAACTGGGAAAGGTCACTGCACTGGCCAGCTTACTGGTGCTGGTCATCAGCTGGTTACTGCATAGTGATCTGCTGTTTGCCATGGCGATGCTGATGCTGATGTTGCATCTGCTACAGGGCATGGCGGTCATCCATGCCGTGGTGGCCGAAAAAAAGATGAGCCCGGTGTGGCTTTTTCTGATGTATTTTTTGATGTTTATACCGTATACCATTGCGCTGCTGGTTCTCACTGGACTGGCAGATGCCTGGCTCGATTTCAGACGGCATGGCCGCCTGAGTTAAAAACGTAGAGGAAGTAAAGATGGAAGTCATCTTGTTAGAAAAAATTGACCGCCTGGGCGGTCTGGGTAAGATCGTCAATGTACGTTCTGGCTACGCGCGTAATTTTCTCCTGCCGCAGGGCAAGGCCAAAGTAGCCACACCTGCCAATGTTGCTGAAATCGAAGCGCGTCGCGCCGAGTTTGAAGCACAGGCAGCAGAAGCGCTGACAGCAGCAGAAAAACGCCGTGACCAGATTGCAGAACTGGCGATCAGCATCACTGCCAAGTCAGGCACAGAAGGCAAGCTGTTCGGTTCTGTGGGCAATTCGGATATCGCAGATGCTGTGGTCGCTGCCGGTGTTGAGCTGGAAAAACGCGAAGTGCGTCTGCCCAACGGCCCGATTCGCCTTGCGGGTGAATACGAAGTCGAACTGCATCTGCACGCCGATGTCGATGCGATTTTGAAGCTTACCGTTATTGCTGACGAAGATTAAAAAATAGTTTGCAGTTGTCAGTTAGCAGTCATCAGGTGGTCGTTTTTACTGCATACTGCCAACTGATGACTGCCGACTTATTCAGCATTGTCAAACTTGCTTCCGGCATGGCACACTTAAGCCATGTCTGAGACCGTTTCATTTCCTGTTGCTGATCGCACAGCTTACCTGAAAGTACCGCCGCACTCGGTGGAAGCCGAGCAGGCTGTGATTGGTGGTCTGCTGCTTGATAATCGCGCCTGGGAAAAAATTGCTGACAAGATTCTGAAGGACGATTTTTACCGGCAGGATCATCGTACCCTGTACGAAGCCATCGGCCAGCTTGAGGCCGGCAACCAGCCGTTCGACGCAGTCACCCTGTCTGAATTACTCGCCAACACCGGCCAGCTGGAAGAGGTCGGTGGTCTCGCCTATATCGGCCGGCTTGCTAAAGACACCCCCAGTGCCGCCAATATCACGGCTTATGCCGATATCGTGCGCGAGCGTTCGATTCTGCGCCAGCTGATCGCGGTTGGCACCGATATCACCAGCACAGCCTTCGTGCCCGAAGGCCGCGGTAGCCGCGAACTGCTGGAAGAAGCTGAAAAAAGCATTTACGAAATCGCCGAACAGGACATGCGCGGTCGCGGTGGCTTTCAGGAAATCCGCACCTTGCTGACCCGCACCGTGGAACAGATCGACCATCTGTTCGAAACCGAGGGCGCGATCACCGGCCTGGCCACGGGCTTTGATAAATTCGATGAAATGACCACCGGGCTACAGCCAGGTGATCTGGTCATTGTCGCGGGCCGCCCGTCCATGGGCAAAACGACGTTCGCGATGAATATCGCCGAGAACGCAGCCATCGGCGGTCAGGTGCCGGTCGCGGTATTCAGTATGGAAATGCCCGGTGAGCAGCTCGCGATGCGCATGATTTCGTCGCTCGGGCGTATCGACCAGCACCATATCCGCACCGGCCAGCTCACCGATGATGACTGGCCGCGCATTACCTCGGCGGTGCACATGTTGTCGGAAGCCAAGATATTTATCGATGACAGTCCGGCGATGTCGCCCAGCGAAGTGCGGGCGAGGGCGCGGCGGCTGAAACGCCAGCACGGCCTGGGACTGATCGTGGTGGATTATCTCCAGCTGATGCAGGTTGCGGGTGGCAGTGAAAACCGCGCCACCGAGATTTCCGAGATTTCGCGCGGACTGAAAGCACTGGCAAAAGAGCTCAAGGTTCCGGTCATCGCTTTGTCGCAGCTCAACCGAAGTCTTGAATCACGCACCGACAAGCGCCCGATCATGTCGGATTTGCGTGAATCAGGTGCCATCGAACAGGATGCTGACCTGATCGTGTTTATCTACCGTGATGAAGTCTACAACGAGGACAGTCCGGACAAGGGCACGGCGGAAATCATCATCGGCAAACAGCGCAACGGCCCCATCGGTAAATCTCGGCTCACGTTCCTCGGCAAATACACCAAGTTCGAGAATTTTGTCCCCGAGATGTACGCCGGTGATTACGGCGGCACACCTTAGTGGCGGTGGCTCGACCGGGCACAGGGACGCGCGCGGCACGCGTTAGCATCGATACCGAGGCTCTGCGCCACAATCTTCAACGGGTCAAACACTACGCACCTGCAAGCAAAATTCTTGCTGTGATCAAGGCCAATGCCTATGGCCACGGCGTGGTCACTGCCGCGCGTGCGTTGGCAGGGGCGGACGGTTTTGCGCTCGCAATGACCGCCGAGGCATTGCAATTACGGGCTGAGGGTTTTGAGCAGACGATGCTGGTGCTGCAGGGCTTT
>CAYRNH010000035.1:0-15331 GCA_964425515.1 uncultured Thiotrichaceae bacterium
GAAACTGTAGCGACTTTGTAAATGTTATGTAATTTGTTAGGAGAAAATGTAATGAAAATTTCTAACCTGGTACTCGCAGGAGTATTGTCGCTATCAGCAACGGTGGCTACAGCTTCTACGGTTTTGGCACCGGTCGATGGTAATGTCAACTTTATAGTTGACTCATCTTTTGTACCGAACGGCTATCAGCTCGCGATCTTTGATGATAGCTATAGTGTAAATTCGGGAGTAATCACTGGTCCGGGTCTTAATGTGAGCCTCGCAACGTCGCCCTATTATTCTGGCGGCATCATTGGTTTTAGTAATTTTGGTGCTCCCAATCCTGCTGATTGGATAGCGACTAATGGAGTGGGCGATACGCTTACTTTAAGTGACTCAAATAAATTTATCGTAGGCCTGGGCAAAACCAGCAATGGTGTTACCACATGGTATGCCGACGATGAAAGTGCTAAGATTGCAGGCCCTGCTAATACGGTTAGCCTGTCCTTCCCTGCTGGCGAGACATCGCCCTTTTTGATTGATGTTCAGCTGGCTCCAGTGCCAGTTCCGGCTGCTGCCTGGTTGTTTGGTACCGGTCTGATCGGTCTGGTTGGAGTTGCCCGTCGTCGCGCTTGATTACGACACGGTTTAGCTCTGAAAAACAGCGACTTCGGTCGCTGTTTTTTTTTGCGCAATAACTGTGGAAGGAATCGTATTAGTTTGGTATGGAGGGATCGTTGTTGCTGTGCATGATGTTACGCGCAGCATGGGCGTTACACTGATAAAATAGAGCCATGCTATCCAGAACCATTTCTGTGGCGCCGATGATGGGCTACACCGATCGACATGCGCGCTATTTTTTGCGTCTTATCAGTCGGCACACACTGTTGTATACCGAGATGGTAACGACAGGTGCGGTTCTGCACGGTGATCGTGCGCAGTTATTGAAATTTCATCCGGCTGAACATCCGCTGGCTTTGCAGCTTGGCGGCAGTGATCCAGTTGAGCTGGCTGAATGCGCGCAAATTGCTGAGGATTCTGGCTTCGATGAAGTAAATCTCAATATCGGTTGTCCCAGCGACCGAGTGCAGTCGGGTCGTTTTGGAGCCTGCCTCATGGCTGAACCGAAACTGGTGGCAGAATGTGTTGCGGCAATGAATGCGCGGGTGAATATTCCGGTCACCGTGAAATGTCGTATCGGCATTGACGATATGGACGAGTATTCCGGCCTTGAGCATTTTGTAGAAACCGTTGCTGCTGCGGGGTGCGATCATTTTATTGTGCATGCACGCAAGGCCTGGCTAAAAGGATTGAGCCCAAAACAGAATCGCGAAGTACCACCGCTTCGATATGATGATGTCTACCGGCTTAAGGCCGAGCATCCGTCATTGGCGATTACGATCAATGGTGGTATCAAAACGCAGGATGAGATTGCTATGCATCTGCAGCAGGTCGATGGCGTAATGCTTGGTCGAGAGGCGTATCATAATCCTTACTTACTCGCCGATGTTGACCAGCGTTACTACGCAAGCCAGAGTCCTGTTATCAGTCGCGAGCAGGTTATTATCAAGTTGATCGATTACATTGATGATGAAATGTCGCGAGGTACACGGCTGCACTCAATGACACGTCATATTCATGGACTGTTTGCTGCATGCCCTGGTGCGCGAAACTGGCGTCGAGAATTAAGTACCTCGACGCACCTTGATGATGCTGATAGTTCAATATTGAAGCGATTATTGCAGCGTATTCCGGTTTCTGCTGCAGCCCGGCTTTAGTCTTTTTTATTCGCGTAGCAAAGATGTACCGTCTAGAAGTCTTTGGATCAGGTTATTGGTGATCATACAAGGTTGGTAAGCTCGTATGCATAGAACTGCTACTTCGGCAAATGGATTGCGAAATTGTCGTAATTGCTGAGACTGGATGTGGGTTTTGTGACTAAAAAATCATACCAGACTATTGCAATGATTATATGCGTCGAAAAAATTTACATATCGAATTCTTATATTAACTCATTGTTTTTGAATGAAAATATAAGGATTGTGGAGTAGTTTTATAACGAAATATTGATGGTTGTAGCTCAATGCTCATTATCGGGATTATTTGTAAGTATATGATTAGTAAAAAAACATTATGATATACATGCTTGAGTTAAGGCATCTGTGTCGGAAATTAATCCACTTTTGATAAAATAAGCTACGCGCGAGTCTGAATTTATTTGTAACTATATGTAAATAAAGAAACTATGCGGGATTTAATAATCTGGCACGATAGTTGTATGTGACATTATGCAAGGTTCTTGAATGCTCGGTATGTGAAGTCAAGGATGTTTTTAGGGGTGTCGGCGGTGCATGGAACTTCCGGCTTATTGTGTGGATTATAGGATAGGTAATAAATGATGAAAATTTCTCACTTCTTGAGTATTTCGGTGCTGAGCTTGTGTTCTTTTGCCGCTAGCGCAGCGACCGTCTGGCAGCCTACTAATGCTGATGTCAACTTTATCCAGCTTGACTTTGGTAATGATATTGGAATCCTCACGCACGGCGGCACACTGGCGTTGTTCGACAATGGTTACTTAGGTGATAGTTCCAAAGAGCTGGATATAGGGACAGCCGGCGGCAAGGTGAGTATCACTAACACTGGATCAGGCTGGCAGGCATCTTTGACTGGTCCTAGTCCTGCTAACACTGTTCTCGATGGTCCTATCTCCCTGTCGGGCGGTCCGCAATTCACTCTGGGTATGACGTGGGGCAATGGCAAATGGTATGACGTTGAATCATTTTTTGCTAATACACCTAATACGTATCAAATCAATTTTAGTGGTTACGACGCGACCGGTGCTCCGGTCAAGGGTTCAACAATTGGTGTTGATCTACAGCCCGTCCCTGTTCCAGCTGCCGCCTGGTTGTTCGGTACGGGTCTTCTCGGCCTGGTGGGTGTTGCTCGTCGCCGCCGTACCTGAGATCGTTACGCATAACGAAAAAACGGCGACCCAGGTCGCCGTTTTTTTTGGCTATTTAAAGATGTGATTTAATGGCAGTCAGTCAGGTGCCTGTAGCTGAAGCCGAAGCTGACATCGGGTGAAGCGTCCACCTTGATGTCCTCGCTGGCTGCGATATCGAAACTTGAGCACGCGCTCAGATGTGTACGGCCACCGAATACGAGCTGGTAATTACTACCCAGTAATTTCAGTCCGCTGTCTGGATACACTGCACTATGACCGTTTAGCTGCACCCTTAAATCAACTGGATGAAACGCGCGCCACTCGATCCCCGTTTGTGCTGACCAGATATGGCTGGCGACCGGAACCGTGTTGAGTGATGAATCCCCCGGCAAGATGAACGCAAGATTGGCATCGACGCGCCAGTTGGGATCCAGCTGGTGTTCGCTGGCGGCCTGAATTATCCAGTCCGTTTTTTTGCTGCCAGTCAGATTCTGCTGATTACCCGTGGGCAGGTCCGCGGTGATCCATAGACTGAATGCCTGCTCGGCAGAGTTAACAAGCTGTTTGCCAAAGCCAAGCTGGATATCGCCCAGCGAACTGTTTGCCTGATCGATGCTGACGACTGCGTTGCCTTTATAGTCATAGCTCAGTTGAAACTGGTTATCGGGAAAATACGGCCGGTAGCCTTGCGGCAATCCCAGAGCCTTGTGCCAGTGGTCAATTTTGCCGTCCAGAAAGCCGGCGCCATAATAAATCACCGGAACATCGAGCCTGACGGTCCAGTCCTGGCTTAGCCCGTAGCTCAGGCTCGAGATAAATTCGTGGGATTCGTAATCGAGAAGAACCGATTCGTTGGACGTTTTTGCAATATTCAGAGTATTGGTGATGTTATAAGTAGCTGACCAGCGCAGGGTTCCAGATTTTGGCAATCTGGCGCTGGCGGGCAAGGGCAGACCCTGAATCATGGCGAGAGGATCCTGATCCCGGGTGATAAAGGGTTCCGCCGAAAGATGAAAGCTAAAACCCAGCAGGCATAAAAAAGCCCCAGAGACTTTGCAGTCGATGGGGCTTTTTATCGCCAAGTCTGAAAACTTATCGTTTCAGGCTTGAGAAGTGTGCAGCCAGATTAGCGATATCGGTATCGCTCAGTGGGGCAGCCATGGCGCTCATGGTGGGGTCCTTACGAGCACCGCTCTTGAATGCTTTCAGCTGTTTTACCAGGTAGGCTTCTTTCTGGCCAGCAAGGTTCGGGAACAGAGGACCAACACTGATGCCTTTGGGGCCATGGCAACCAGCACATGTAGCAGCTTTGGCTGCGCCAGCAGCAGCATCGCCACCAGCCTGTGCAACATTAGCAGCAGCGGCAAGGGCGATGGCTGACAGTATAGTTAGAACTTGACGTTTCATATTAGAGCTCTCCTGAAGGATAATGATATTTTATAAAAAATGAAAATATCTGTTAAAAATCATGCGCTTGAACGACGAATTGCGCTGTAAAAATTTAATTAACCGCTAATGCTACCTCACTCCTGGCGTACCGCATATACGCCAATTGGGTAGGTCTTACAAGTAGCGTCCGGCACTTGCTATCGTTATGACGCACAGTCCGATAACCAGGTTTAGCCCCACCAGTTTGCGTATCTGCGCCAGTCGGCGTGCCCCTTCTGCAAAATCTTCAACGATCACCGCGTGGCGCAGGCGGCGGTAAGGCGCGAAAAACACGTGCAGATAGATCGCTATCATGACAATTCCCAGGCCCTGCATCAGCTGGATATGCATGGGCGCACCTGCAAAGCCGCCAAAATAGCTGAACATCATCCAGTAGCCGGTGCCCAGCAATACGAAAATGCAGAGCCAGACCCAGAGAAAAAACCGCTTAAAGGTCTGCACCCAGAGTTGCAGGCGTAACGGTGGTTCCAGCACCTGCGCAGCAGCGGGGCGCAGGGCCTGATGCGCAAAAAACATCCCACCGACCCAGATGACAGCTGCAATAATGTGTAGGGCGATAGTGACGGGCATGGGGGCCTCAATAAAACTGCGAAAGCCGGATATTAGACTTTGCTGAGTGGATATGCAAAGCCAATGGTTTTGATGGTAAAGTGTGCCGCTTTTCTAGCCTTAGCCCACAGGAGCAAGACATGGCAGATTTTCAGATAGCACCATCCATTTTGTCGGCAGACTTTGCCAGGCTGGGTGAAGAGGTTGTGAATGTACTGAAGTCAGGTACCGACATCGTGCATTTTGATGTAATGGATAATCATTATGTGCCCAATCTCACCATCGGACCGCTGGTCTGCGATGCTCTGCGCAAACATGGCGTCACCGCGCCGATCGATGTGCATTTGATGGTCAAGCCTGTCGATCGTATTATTCCCGATTTTGCCAAGGCCGGTGCCACCTATATCACCTTCCACCCCGAAGCCAGCGAGCACATCGACCGTACCCTGCAACTGATCCGTGAATCGGGTTGTAAAGCCGGCATGGTATTCAATCCGGCAACACCGCTGAGTTATCTTGATTATGTGATGGACAAGGTCGACATGATTTTGCTGATGTCGGTGAACCCGGGTTTCGGCGGTCAGTCATTTATTCCTTCAACGCTGGGTAAACTGCGTCAGGCGCGCAAGATGATCGATGAATCGGGTCTGGATATTCGTCTCGAAGTCGACGGCGGTGTCAAAGTCGATAATATTCGTGAGATCGCCGAAGCCGGTGCTGATACCTTTGTTGCAGGTTCGGCTATCTTTGGCGCGGCGTCGAAGTCGGATGCGGATCATTACAATACCGTGGTCGATAAAATGCGCGCCGAACTGGCGAAAGTGGGTTAAACGAGAGCGACTTATGTCCAGTACTTCGGAACAGGCCGTGCAAAAAAATGCACCGCTACCTCGCCCCGAGATGGTGTTGATTGATGTTGACGGTACTCTGGTCGACAGCGTGCCCGATCTTGCGTTCTGCGTAGACGAAATGCAAAAACAGCTGGGTCTGCCAGTGCGCGGTGAAGCTAGTGTGCGTCACTGGGTCGGCAACGGGATCGAGCGTCTGGTGCAACGTGCTCTCGTGGATCATATCGACGGCATGCCCGATGATGCGTTGTATGAAAAAGCGCTACCGATTTTTCGCAAGCTTTATAGCGAAAACACTTCGCAGCGTAGTTGTCTGTACGAAGGCGTGCGCGAAGCGCTGGAGTTTCTCAAAATCACGGGCGTGAAAGTGGGTTGTGTCACCAACAAGGCCAGCGAGTTCACTCTGCCGATTCTGCGTGACCTGGGGATTGCCGATTATTTCGAGCTGGTCATATGTGGTGACATGGTCGAGAAGAAAAAACCCGATCCCATGCCCCTGTTACAGGCCGCGCAGCAGCTTGGGGTAGAACCGAAGCGCTCACTCATGCTGGGCGACTCGATGAGTGATGTCAAAGCAGCGCGTGCAGCAGGTTTTGGCATTATCTGCATGTCCTACGGTTACAATCACGGTGAAGACATCCGCGATTATGATCCTGATGCGGTGGTCGATTCCATGGCTGAAATCCAGCAGCTGATTGCCTGGTAGAGTGCTATCCAGCGAGACGACGAGTTTAAATTCGGCTACACTTGATACCCTATGAAAACGTTTTCCTTCCAGCAGGACAGAATCTCTGACCGCACATGGCGATGGTGAGTGCTGTGTATGAGTGCGCATGTATTTGATGCGCCCCTGTTACCCTGACTCCGGAAAACGCCATGACATCCGAAATACCGAAAACTAGATCTTCTACTTCAGACGCACCGCGCAAACGTGTAGCCATGGTGCGCGAGGTGCTGGCCGATCTCGACACGCCGCTGAGCACTTATCTCAAACTGGCCAATGCGCCTTATTCCTATCTGTTTGAATCGGTACAGGGCGGTGAGAAATGGGGGCGTTATTCCATCATTGGCCTGCCCTGCCGCGAACGCCTGAAAGTTTTTAATCGTGAAGTGGTTATTGAAAAAGACGATGCTGTGGTCGAGCGCATCACGGTCGATGATCCGCTGACATATATCAGCGAGTTCCAGCAACGTTACCAGGTTGAAGAGTACGAAGGTTTGCCAAGGTTCACCGGTGGTCTGGTAGGTTACTTCGGCTACGAAACCATTCGTTATGTCGAGTCACGTCTGGATACCGATGACAAACCTGATCCGATAAAAACCCCCGATATCCTGCTCATGGTGTCAGAAGAAGTCGTGGTGTTCGATAATCTTGCAGGCATGCTGTACATCATTGTGCATGTCGATGCTGATAGCGAAACCGCGGCCGCAGCTGGTGAGCGTCGTTTGCAGGAAATTGAAAACCAGCTGCGCAATAAAATTATTGATATACCTGTTCACGAAACACGGCGAGTGAATGAATCTGACTTTGTTTCCGGTTTTAGCGAGGAAGGCTACAAGGCGGCAGTGAATAAGGCGCGCGAGTATATTATCGATGGCGATATCATGCAGGTGGTGTTGTCGCAGCGTCTGACCATTCCGTACCATGCGCGACCAGTAGAATTATATCGAGCGCTACGCAGCCTCAATCCTTCGCCCTATATGTATTACCTTGATCTGGGTGATCATCAGGTGGTGGGTTCTTCGCCAGAAATTCTGGTGCGTCTGGAAGATAATGAAATCACCGTGCGACCAATTGCGGGCACGCGACCACGTGGTAAAGATGAAGCCAGCGATCTGGCACTGGAACAGGATCTGCTGTCCGATCCGAAAGAGCTGGCCGAACATCTGATGCTGATCGATCTTGGGCGTAACGATGCGGGTCGTGTGAGTCAGATCGGTAGCGTCAAGCTCACTGAAAAAATGCTGATCGAACGTTATTCGCACGTGATGCATATTGTTTCCAATGTCACCGGCAAATTAAAGCCGGGCCAGGATGCGATGGACGTGCTGCGCGCTACCTTCCCGGCGGGCACGGTGAGCGGTGCGCCGAAAATACGAGCGATGGAAATCATTAACGAACTCGAACCGATAAAACGCGGTGTGTACTCGGGCGCGGTCGGATATCTGTCCTGGAACGGCAACATGGATACCGCGATTGCGATTCGTACTGCGGTGATAAAAGACGGTGAGCTTTCGATTCAGGCCGGCGCCGGAATCGTGTATGACTCGATTGCGCAGAACGAATGGGACGAAACCATGAACAAGGCGCGTGCGATTTTTCGCGCGGTCAGCCGGGCCGAAGCCGGGCTCGATAATCCACCGCAGGAACATCGATGAAGCAGCGGTTGATGTCGCCGTTGGGTCTGATGATTACTACTCTGCTGGCATGCATGCTTAGTGTCAATGCGCACGCGATTAGTTCGAAGCAGCTGGCGGTGGTGTTTAATTCGGCCGATCCCGAAAGTCGCGACATTGCTCGGTATTATCAGCGACAACGTCACATACCAAAGGCGAATATGGTTGCGATTAAGATGCCACTGGATAAAGCGCAAATCAATCCTGAGCAATTTAAACGAGTGTATGCGCAGGTAAAGGCGGCGACGCCTGCTGATGTGCAGTTTTATGCCTTGGCCTGGAGCAAGCCTTATCGTGTTGGCTGTATGTCGGTTACCAGTGCTTTCGCTTTTGGTTTTGACAAAAAATATTGCGCTGTCGGTTGTGTGGCAACAGCGCCCAGTGCGTATTTCAATAGCGATAGCAAACAGCCTTACACAGATTTTAAAATTCGACCGACGATGATGCTCGCTGGCAGTTCGCTGAAGATGATCAAATCTACGATCGACCGTGGTGTGAGGGCAGATTATACTCACCCAGGTGGTACAGCGTATCTATTGAGCACCAGCGATAAAGCGCGAAATGTGCGCGCGCTAATTTATCCTGATATCGTGATTCAGCTGGGTGATCGTTTGCCGATCCAGATTCTGAAATCGAATGTGCTCAAAAACAAGCGCGATGTGATGTTTTATTTTACGGGCTTAAGCTCGGTTAGAGATATCAATACAAACCGATTTCTTGATGGTGCGATTGCCGATCACCTGACTTCGGCCGGTGGTCAATTGTTTGGCGGTAAGCAGATGAGTATTCTGCGCTGGCTCGATGCGGGTGCTACAGCGAGTTATGGTGCTGTGGTTGAACCCTGCTCTTTTCTGCAAAAATTTCCCAATCCAGGCATTGTGATTGATCGTTATACCCGTGGAGAAAGTTTGATTGAAGCCTACTGGAAAAGTGTACAGTGGCCGGGGCAGGGAGTGTTCGTGGGCGAACCACTGGCAAAACCTTATGCAGACCGGAAAAAGTCTTAGCAGAGGCTGATTTTTTGTTGATATATTGTAAGCGCGTAGCGACAGGTTTTTTATGTTAATAATGATCGATAATTATGACTCCTTCACTTATAACCTGGTGCAATATCTGGGTGAACTGGGTGCGGACGTGCGCGTGTTTCGAAATGATGAAATTAGCGTTGAAGACATCGCGAAACAAAACCCGGACCGCCTCATGATTTCACCAGGTCCGTGTACGCCAGCTGAGGCGGGTGTGTCGATGAATGTTATTAAGCATTTTTCCGGTAAGATCCCTATTCTCGGTGTATGTCTTGGTCATCAATGCATCGGTCAGGTTTTCGGTGGTGATGTCATCCATGCGCGTGAAATCATGCATGGTAAAACTTCACAGATTCATCACTGCGGCGAGCATGTGTTCAGTGGTTTGAGCAATCCCTACACCGCTACGCGTTATCATTCGCTGGTCATTGATAAAAATACTTTACCCGATTGTCTTGAGGTCACTGCATGGACAGAGACGGAAGATGGTAAGCTCGATGAAATTATGGGCGTGCGGCATAAAGAACTGGCGGTCGAGGGTGTGCAGTTTCACCCTGAATCAATCCTGACCGAGCACGGGCATCAATTATTACAAAATTTTTTAGATAGTAAGTAAGAGGCGCGCCAGAGATGAGCATGGATATGCAGACTGCAATTCGGGCCATGACCGAGCATAAAGATCTTTCTACGCAGGACATGGGCGCTGTGATGCGTTTGATAATGACCGGCGAAGCAACACCGGCGCAGGTGGGCGGCTTTCTGGTGGGTTTGCGCATGAAAGGCGAAACGGTCGATGAAGTTGCAGCCGCCGCGAGCGTTATGCGCGAGCTCGCGGTGCACGTTAAGGTTGATAAAAATCACCTGGTCGATACCTGCGGTACCGGCGGCGATGCTTCAGGTAGCTTCAATATTTCAACCGCCAGTGCTTTTGTGGTTGCCGCTGCCGGTGGCCGTGTGGCCAAACATGGTAACCGTTCTGTTTCCAGTAAATCGGGTAGTGCTGATGTGCTTGAAGCTGCTGGTGTGAATCTTGAGCTCACCCCGGAGCAGGTGGCCGACTGCGTGAATGAAATTGGTGTTGGTTTTATGTTCGCACCCATGCATCACAATGCGATGAAGCATGCGATTGGGCCGCGCCGCGAGATGGCGGTGCGTACCATCTTTAATGTACTGGGGCCGTTGACCAATCCTGCGGGTGCGCCTAATCAGGTGCTGGGAGTGTTCAGCAAAGAATGGGTGCGACCGCTGGCTGAGGTGCTACAAAAACTCGGCAGCGAACACGTGCTGGTGGTACACGCTGAAGCGGGTCTGGATGAAATTAGCATCATGGGCGTGACCTATGTTGCTGAACTCAAAAACGGCGAAATAAAAACGTATGAGATTCGGCCGGAAGATTTTGGCATGGAGCCAGCAGAGCTTGAGAAAATTCAGGCACACGACGCCAGCGATAGTCTGGCGATTATCAAAGCTGTGTTTGCAAATCAGGCAGGCCCAGCCAGAGACATTGTCTGTTTAAACGCAGGTGCGGCGATCTATGTCGCGGGACTGTCTACCACGCTGGCCGAAGGAGTCGCGCGTGCCATGGAAGTCATCGCCAGCGGCGAGGCAGCAGCAAAACTCGATGCACTGGTTGCTTATAGCCAGGCATTCAAGGACAACAAATGAAAAAATCGAACACCGATGTTTTAAAAACCATCCTGGAGCGTAAACGTGAGGAGATTGCAGAACGTGTGGCTAACACCTCACGTGAAGAAGTGATTGAACATGCTTCACTGGCAAACCCTGCGCGAGGCTTTATCAAGGCCATCGCCGCACGTGTTTCAAATCAGCAATCAGCGGTGATCGCTGAAATCAAAAAAGCCTCACCCAGTAAAGGCGTGTTACGAGAAAATTTTAATCCGGTTGCAATAGCAAAATCCTATGCCGCCAACGGCGCCACCTGCCTGTCAATTTTGACCGATGCTGATTTTTTTCAGGGCAGCGAAAAATATTTAATGCAGGCGCGTTCGAGTTGCGATCTGCCGGTGCTGCGGAAAGATTTTATTATCGATCCCTATCAGGTCTATGAATCACGCGCGATTAATGCAGACTGTATTTTGTTGATCGTCGCAGCGCTGGATGACGCCATGCTGAAAGAACTGCTGACTCTCACGCATCAGCTGGGGATGGATGCGCTGGTCGAAGTGCACGATGAAGCTGAGCTGGAGCGCGCACTTGCCTGTGGTGCAAAGCTGATCGGTATCAACAATCGCAGTCTGCATACGTTTGAAATCACGCTGGATACCACGCTGAGAATGCTGGCAAAGATTCCTGAGGATCGTTTACTGGTCACCGAGAGCGGAATTCATACACCTGACGATGTAAAACTGATGCGCGATCACGGCGTATATGCGTTTCTTGTCGGCGAGGCTTTTATGCGCGCCCCTGAACCGGGCGTCAAACTGGCAGAATTATTTGCCTGAGAATATGGCTGGTGTGCCAGGTGCTAACGGGTACCAAACACCACGACGGTTTTTCCATGTGCGCTAATCAGCGCTTCATCTTCCAGCTCTTTCAATACCCGGCCTGCCATTTCTCGTGAGCAGCCGATCATTTTTGCGATGTCCTGGCGGGTAATCTTGATTTGCATTCCGTCAGGATGGGTCATGGCGTCCGGTTCCTGGCAGAGCTCCAGCAAACAATGTGCAATACGGCCTTTGACATCGAGAAAAATCAGGTCGCGCACTTTCTGGCTGGTACGTTTCAGACGGTTGAAAATCTGTCCAGTGAGCAGGAACATCACCGTGGGATCGTCGGCCACAATCTGCTTGAATTTTTGATAGCTGATGTGTGCAATCACGCAGTCACCGCGGGCAATGACACCGGCGGTGCGTTTGGCGTCGTCTGATTCCAGGTTGAACAGCCCGGCCTCGCCGAAAAAATCGCCCTGATTGAGATGTGCGAGAATGATCTCGTCGCCGGCCTCATTTTCGGCCTGCACGTTGGCCGAGCCTGAAATAATGTAGTAGAGGCTGTCTGAATCATCGCCTTCGTGGATAATCACCTGCTTGGCACTGTAGTTCTTGCGGTGGGTGTGCTTAAGCAGATATTCTAAAGAAGGGTTTAGTTTGGGAATTTCCCGAATAATATTCATACTTCATCTACCCTGATTTTTTGGCCTGCGGCACGGGTACTCTTTCAGGGTGATATTGCCGGGTTCAGCGCTCCTGTGGTGGTTCGCAACAAGGCGCTGTGCGCAGGCAATGGCCATAGTCCTTGTCAAGCGCAGCAACGCAGTTGCGGGACACCACAGGAGCGCCCGAAGGGTTGGCCTGTCAGCGCCCATGGCGGCGTTACGCCTCTTGGAAAGGACCGGGCCATTCCCTGCGAGGCGTGCCTTGCCCTGGACGCTGATAGACCAACTGAACTCGGCAATATCATCCTGAAAGAGTGCTAGTTACAGGGCATAATACACAACTCGTTTGGTCGATACCATGCTTTGGCTATGGTGATACTGTCTGGGGGTGAAGGTTAGATGAAAGCACGGGTGAAGTGGCTGGATAATATGTCTTTTGTTGGCGAGTCTGACAGTGGGCATTCGGTAGTGATGGATGGCGCACCGGAAGTGGGTGGCCGAAATCTGGGGGTGCGCCCGATGGAAATGCTATTGCTGGGGATGGGGGGGTGCACTGCCTTTGATGTGGTATTGATACTGAAGCGCGCGCGGCAGGATATCATCGATTGCGAGGTCGACCTCGAGGCTGAGCGCGCGCCTGAGGTGCCCAAAGTGTTCACCAAAATCCATGTACATTACATTGTCAAAGGCCATGATCTGAATGAAAAACAGGTGGCGCGAGCGGTCAGCCTGAGCGCAGAGAAATATTGCTCGGCTTCCATCATGCTGGCGGCTGTTGCCGAGATCAGCCATGATTATGAGATCATCGCTGCCTGATGCGAATTCAGTCCGCCAGCATCAGAAAAAAATCAGCAGAAAACCCCGTTCGTTGCTATAGTTCTGCGCCCCGAAAGGCCAAAGCCGGCAGGTGAAAAAAGTATGGTGGTAGCTGCATTTCATAATAAAATTCTGTCACAGAGTCTGGCTGTGAGATCTGGCGCGGAGTGATATTGATGAATAAACCGGCCGCAACTCAGGGCATGCACCATCTGGCAATTTATGTCGAACAGATGGATGCCTGTTTACAGTTTTATACCGAGCTGCTTGGAATGCAGATCGAATGGCAGCCCGATGCGGATAATATTTATCTGAGCTCGGGCAGCGACAACCTGGCCCTGCATCGCGCGACACAGGCAATCGCGCGTGATCAGCCGCAGGTGCTGGATCACCTCGGTTTTATCTGTCGGCGAGCGGAAGATGTCAACGACTGGTACGCGTATTTGCTCGCGGCCGATGTAGAGATGGCGAGTCAGGTCACGGACCACCGCGACGGCGCACGTAGTTTTTATTGTAAGGATCCGGATGGCAATGTGGTGCAGATGATTTATCACCCGCCTTTGTCGCAAGGATGAGTTGTTCACGTTCATGATTGGGTGGTGACGCCATGAAAAACAAACTGCAGTTGCATGGTTTTAATAACCTGACCAAAACGCTGAGCTTTAATATGTACGACGTTTGCTATGCAACCGGCGAAGACGTCAAGAAGTACATTGATTACATTGATGAAGAATTTAATGCGGATCGGCTGACGCGCATTCTGACCGAAGTCACCGAAATTATCGGCGCGAACATACTCAATGTGGCTTATCAGGATTATGAGCCGCAGGGCGCCAGTGTCACCATGTTGATCTCGGAAGAGCCGGTGACCGTGGCCAAGCCCGAAAGCGTGGTTGCCCATCTCGACAAAAGCCATGTGACTGTGCACACCTATCCGGAAACGCATCCTCGCGATGGTATCAGCACCTTTCGTGCAGATATTGATGTCTCTACCTGTGGCGTTATTTCACCACTGCGCGCGCTGAATTATCTAATCACCAACTTTGAAACTGACATCGTGACCGTGGATTATCGTGTCCGTGGCTTTACCCGTGATGTTGATGGCACTAAACATTTTATTGATCACACCATTCATTCGATCCAGGATTTCATCGACGATGACATCAAATCAGAATTTCAGCTGGTGGACTTCAACGTGTATGGCGAAAAAATCTTCCACACCAAAATGATGTTGCGCAACTGGTCGCTGGATGATTATCTGTTTGGCGATCTGAGTAAGGATTATACGGAGCAGGAGCGTGAAGTTATCAGTGCACGCCTGAAACATGAAATGGAAGAAATTTTTTACGGTCGTAAACTGCCCAAATCGCCCAGCCACAAGTTCTGACCTGAAAGCGCGATACCTGAGCTCTGTAAAAAAATTAGCCGCAAAATACGCAAAAGGGTAGTTACCCAGGTTTTACCTTTGCGGGTTTTGCGTATTTTGCGGCAGAAGTTTTGTTTTATATGCGATAGGCGCTGCGCGTCATAACCTTCGACATTAACTGCATCAATTTTTTGACTGGCCGGGGCAATTCGCTGGCACCATGATTGATCGCAGTCGTGGCATGTTTGGCTTCATCAGTCTTCATTTGCTGCAGGATCGCGCGGCTGCGTTCATCTTCTTCTGGCAGCTGTTGCAAATGTGACTGCAGATGGTCGACCACCTGGTGTTCGGTTTCTGCGAGAAAACCCAGATTCCATTTATCGCCCAATACTCCGGCCAGCGCACCAATAGCAAATGAGCCTCCGTACCAGATCGGATTGAGCCGACTTGTAGATGAACCGAGCTCGTGGATGCGGTTTTCGGTCCAGATCAGGTGATCGTTTTCTTCGGCCGCCGCTTCGGCCAGTTTACTGCGCAGTTCAGGATTTCTTGCAGTTAATGACTGACCCTGATAGAGCGCCTGCGCAGAGACTTCACCCGCATGGTTCACCCGCATCAGGCCAGCAATGTGCTTGCGTGTGCTGTCATCCAGTGTGTGGTCGGTAATATCGGCTGCAGGATAGGGGCGCTGTGTGGGCACAGGTTTGCCCGCCAGGGTACGCACAGCAGTGTCGAATTGCATCAGTAAACGGTCGAAAGGAGAGTAATCACGCATGCTTACTATATTGAATGCTTATGGCACAGGGTGCAATATCCCCATTCTCTTGTATCGCCCATAAGGGG
>CAYRNH010000036.1:0-15183 GCA_964425515.1 uncultured Thiotrichaceae bacterium
TCTACTTTCGATTGGTTATTCCGCCTGCCACTGGTGCCATGTCATGGCGCACGAGTCTTTTGAAGATCCTGAAACGGCTGCACTGATGAACGAATGGTTTATCAACATTAAGGTCGACCGCGAGGAGCGCCCGGATCTCGACAAAATCTACCAGAGCGCTCATTCACTGCTCACCGAACGACCAGGTGGCTGGCCTCTGACCGTGTTTCTCACTCCTGATACTCAAATGCCGATTTTCGCTGGCACCTATTTTCCGTATGAGCCACGTTACGGGATGCCATCATTCAGACAACTGCTGACTCATGTACACGATGTCTGGCTGCACCGCAAAAACGATATCGCGCAACAGAGTGCTTCTTTAAATGACGTATTCCAGCGCCTGCAGAAAACACCAAAATCCGATACCCAGCTGCACGCCATGCCACTGGATGTGGCCCGACGCCAGATTGAGCAACAGTTCGACCCGCGTCACGGCGGTTTCAGTGGCGCCCCCAAATTCCCCCACCCATCTATCATCCAGCTGGCCTTACAGCAAAGCGCAAACCCTGGCCAGAACGACCCACGGTTATTGCACTGCGCGATCTTTAGCCTGCACAAAATGGCCACGGGTGGCGTGTTTGATCATCTCGGCGGTGGTTACTGCCGGTATTCCACCGATGAGCAATGGATGATCCCGCATTTTGAAAAAATGCTCTACGACAATGGCCCCTTACTCTGGCTGGATGCTCAGGCCTTTTGTGTCACGGGTGATGACGCGCTCTACGACGCCGCAATCGAAACCGGTGACTGGATAATGCGCGAAATGCAATCACCAGATGGTGGCTACTACAGCGCACTCGATGCCGACTCCGAGGGTGAGGAAGGCAAATTTTATGTCTGGAACAAAACCGAAATCAAAAAGCTTCTTGGCGAGACTGACTACCCGCTGTTCGCAGCACGCTTCGGCCTAGACCGCGAAGCCAATTTCGAAGATCAGTGGCATCTGCACGCGTATCAGGACTACGACAGCCTGGCCAAGCAACACAGGGCCAGCGCCCACACCGTCCGTGACCGACTCCGTCAGATGCGCACGCAGCTTTTTACTGTGCGCGAACAGCGAGTGCACCCCGGCCTGGATGACAAGATCCTGACTGCATGGAACGGGCTCATGATTGAGGGTATGGCCACGGCAGGCAGACTGTTAGAACGTGAAGACTTTATCAGCTCGGCGCAGCGCGCTGCTGACTTTGTACGCAACACCCTGTGGATCCACGGCAGGTTTTGCGCCACCACCAAAAATGGCAAGACTCATCTCAATGCTTACCTCGATGACTATGCGTTTTTGCTGAGCGGCTTGCTCGCCCTGCTACAGGCGCGCTGGAACAGTGATTTGTACAACTGGGCCGGAGAAATAGCAGATACCCTGATCGACCAGTTCGAAGATCCGCAGGGCGGTTTTTTCTTCACCAGCCACGATCACGAGCAGCTTATTATGCGCAATAAAAATTTCGCCGACGATGCCATGCCGGCAGGCAATGGGGTCGCTGCACGCGCGCTGATCCAGCTTGGTTATCTCAGCGCCGAAACGCGTTATCTGGAAACGGCCGAACGCTGCCTCAAGGCTGGCTGGCAATCGATGAACGAGCACCCGATATCTCACTGCAGCATGCTCAGCGCGCTGCGGGATTATCTTAGCCCGCCACAAATCATCATCCTGCGCGGTGAGCAGGAAGAACTCGCGGCCTGGGCGCAGGCTGGCAGAGGACAGCACCACCCTTCAACCCTGATTTTTTCAATTGAAAATCAAGAGCTTCTGAACGGTTCCCTGGCCGAGAAAACCACACTGAACGGTGGCTGCGCATACATCTGTACAGGCAGCGTGTGCGAGCCCCCTGTTCAAAACCTCGATATCTACCAGCAACGTCTACAACATAGCTCTTTTACAATGCGCGGCTAATTTCAGGATTTATTCCTGACAGGAAACATACTTATTCCTGTCAGGGCAGGTAATTTTTCAACCTGTCTCTTGCCCGCGCTACTACTTTGGGGGTATGGTATTAAACTCTGAACAACAAAAAGTCAGAAGACTGTCTTAAATTATAAAACTTGAGGAGAGGAATACTGTTATGTCAGATCATCGCAAACTGACCATTATTGCCACCAAGGGCACGCTCGACTGGGCATACCCTCCATTCATCCTGGCCAGCACAGCGGCTGCTCTGGGCATGGAAGTATCTATATTCTTTACTTTCTATGGTCTCAATCTGCTGCTGAAAGACACCAGCGCTCTGAAGATCACACCGATGGCAGCACCCGCCATGCCAATGAAAATGCCTTTTGGTCCCAAATGGCTGAAAAGCATCGACTTCGGCCCGAAAATTCCTAATGTACTGTGGAACATTCCTTTCATGGATCCGATCTGCACCACATTAATGAAAAAGACCATCAGCAACTGTGGCGTCGCTTCAATCGCTGAGCTGCGTGAACTGTGCCAGGAAGCAGAGTGTAAATTCCTTGCCTGCCAGATGACTGTAGAACTTTTCGGCCACGATCCAAAAGCGTTCATTGACGGCTGTGAGTTTGTAGGTGCAGCAACCTACTTTGAAGAATCGTCTGACGCTACCCAGTCGCTGTTCATCTAAATAATTATATAAGCCGAATTATAAAAGCTGAATTCCTGAAGCCGCGCATTGCGCGGCTTTTTTTTGGATTATCCGCAAATGAACGCGAATATACGCAAATAAAAAATTGTTGTTTAACACGACCATAGTCAATGTTTATTGGTAAGCTCCTGTCGCAGGTTTTAGTGCGATGAGCGGTATGCTGATCATTTCAGTGAAAGTAATTTGCGTTATTTGCGTTTATTAGCGGACAGATGTTGTTTGCTCTTTTGCCAGTACGCTTCCATCTGTTCCAGCGACAGATCATCGAAGGATTTATTATCCTGTGAAATCAGATGTTCCATGGTCTGGAAACGCCCGATAAATTTTCTGTTGGCATAACGCATCGATTCCTCGGCGTTAATATCCAGATGCATCGCCAGATTGACACAAACAAAAAGCACATCGCCGTACTCATCAATAATGCGCTCCTGATTATCAGCGTGCCCGATTTCTGCTTTCAGCTCTGCCACTTCTTCTTCGAGCTTGTCGAAAACAGGAGCAACATCCGGCCAGTCAAACCCGGTTCTGGCGGCACGTTTCTGGATTTTCTGCGACCAGCGAAGGGCGGGTAACGATGACGCTATACCATCGAGCGCACTGACAATTTCTTTATCGCTTTTGTTATCACGTTCGTTCTGTTTATGCTGCTCCCAGCGCTCTGTCTGGTGTTCAATGCCTTCAACATGCTCATCGGCGAATACATGCGGGTGCCGACGCACCAGTTTGTCATTGATCGCAGCCACTACGTCAGCAAAATCAAAAGCCCCGATTTCTTTGGCCATTTGCGCATGAAACACCACCTGAAACAACAAATCGCCAAGCTCATCTTTAAGATCAGCCATATCGTTTCGTTCAATGGCATCAGCCACCTCATAGGCTTCTTCGATAGTGTATGGCGATACACTACGAAAATCCTGTTCTATATCCCAGGGACAACCCGTTTGCTTATCGCGTAAGGCCTGCATAATTTCAATTAACTGATTGATATCTTGCATAAGAATTCTTCAATTTTGAAATAAAAAAGGCGAGCGCCGGGCTCGCCTTTTTTTGAAAAGCATCACTCTATCTTAGAAGGAGAAACGCACACCAACATGCGCCCGATCGTCCAGCTTGTATTTCGGTCCGGCGCCATTACTCAAATCAACTTTCAGCTGGCGGTAACCCACATATGCGCGCGCACTCGGTGTCACTTCGAGCTCCAGCGCTACCCGGTACTCGGTAATCCCATCGAAATTAGAGAAACTTGTCACCGACGGTGCAACAAAAGCCTCACCCAGGATGGCGAGAGGCGTGCTCGCAGGGAACACATAGCGCACCTGGCCACCAATCGCCAGGCCACCACCGTCGCGCCTGTCCGGTGTCAGATTCAGGCTACCCGCATACAGTTTGGCGCCAACACCAAAATGCAGCGCACGAACATCACCAGAGCTGCTTCCGCTCACCAGCATCGAACCACTGGCCATATAATCATTATTTTGGTTATAAAAGAAACCGTAGCCAATATCGGCACCGCCGTAACCAAATGTGGCAGATTGCGTGAGCACTACAATTTCTGCAGTTTTGCTACCAAGGCGAAAATCAATACCCGTGGCAGAGGCCGCAGAAAAAGGCACCAGAACCATCAGGCTGAGCAGGACTTTACGTAGCAACATACTTTAATGACTCCATTGTTAAACGAATGCGCATATTAACACGACAGGAACACCGGTTTGGCTACACATTCAAAGACAAGTTCAGTAACCAGGCTTAATCTCGCTTCGATCTCAGAAAGTATTACGCGTACCCAGTCCAAAGCGGTATTCGCCTGTTTCAATACCATAGGCCAGATCTACACGGATATCCAGATTCACAAACCGTCGCACTTTCCATCGTATGCCCACGCCCACGCCTGTCTTGAGGGAAGAGAATTGAATATCAGCCAGCCTTTCCTCAACATCTCCGGTGTCCAGAAAAAATACTTTGCGCAAATAAGGTGAATCGGAAAACGGGGACAAATATTCGAAATTCATGCGAAGCATTGCATTGCCACGGTAAGCATCGGTTTTATAACCACGTAAATTAGTATTCCCGCCGATTGAAAATGCCTTATCCCCCAGCACATCATTATTTGAGCTTCCGATTGCAATATTGTAATTAAAATTCGATCGCGGCGACTGACCAAACCTGAACAGGTGCGTGAAATCAATTTCCTGTCTCACGTAAGGTTTGTTTGCAGTAGAACTGGTGTTGCCTGAAGCTTCCAGTTTATATTGAAAAAATATGCCCGAACGATTAAATTGATGTTCTTCAATAGCATCAAAACCGGCCCTGGTTGCGTATTTAACCGCATTCTCCCTTTGCTCAAAACCTGTCGGAGAACCCAGCCATGTGATTTTTTTAGTCACATAGCTAACTCCACCCGCAACAAACAAACCTTTACTGACTCCCTCTTTACCCAGCCATTTCAAAACATCAAAACCAAGGTTAGTGCTGCGCTGTATCTGCAGCCCGTTTACTGGATCATCATCAACTTTACGTTCATCATCCAGATTCATTGTCAATTCGTACCGGCTCGAAAATGGCCGTGGTATCACATATTCAATATTATTAGTGTATTGGTGTGTACCTGCACTAGGGCCTTTGTTTATTAAATCCCAGCTTAGGCGATGATTCATTCCCCATACATTATTCCAGCGTAATTTACCTCCGTACTCCAGATGATTGTTACCATCCAGTCTTGCCGTAGGTAGTGGAATAATATAATAGCGTTCGATCACGGTAATCACCAGGACAACACTATTGGCGTTAGTACCCGGTTCGATACGATAGTTGACTCGTTCAAACAAACCGAGATTCATTATGTTCTGCACGGATTCCTTAATCTTCTGCTGATCAACAGGATCACCTGGCTTTACCGTCATTTCTCTGAGCATAACGACGTCCTGAGTCACCCGATTACCTTCGAAGCGAATTTTCTCTATAACAGCCGCACTCACCTGACCCGCAAACAGCATCAGAATGATCAAATAAGATGCTCGATTAAACAAACAGATCTCCTTGTAAAATTTCGAGAAGTCTCAACTCACCCTGCACATTTAACTCACTGACATACTCTCGGAGACAAAGCCATGTTGTGCTAGAGTAAGTGAACAACCAGAACCTGATTGATATTCATGCGAAAAATTGATATTTGCATCCTCGGTGGTAGCGGTTTTGTCGGTTCGCACATCGCCATTCGTCTGGCAGAGCGCGGGTATCGCATTAAGATTCTCACTCGTAATCATGAAAGGCACCGTTCTCTACTGGTCACCCCTGGCATCAAACTGGTTGAGGCCAACATCTTTGACCAGAACCAGTTGCTTGCACATTTTAACGATTGTCATGCAGTAATAAACCTCGTCGGCATTCTGAACGAAAAAGGTCATCGCGGCGACGGTTTTCATAAAATGCATGTTGAACTTGCCCAGCAGGTGCTGGATGCCTGTCTCAACAAAAAAGTTTCTCGCCTGCTGCATATGAGCGCACTCAATGCCGATGCAGCGGACGGTCCAAGCTTTTATCTGCGCAGCAAAGGCGAGGCTGAAAACATCCTGTTCGCCTCAAATCCTGACAAAATCGCGATCACCAGCTTTCGACCTTCGGTGATTTTTGGTCCAGACGACAGTTTTTTTAATCGTTTTGCCAACCTGCTCAGGCTCTCGCCTCTATTTTTTCCATTGGCCTGCCCGGATGCGCGCTTCGCTCCGGTGTATGTCGGCGATGTCGCCGATCGCTTTGTCTCTGCACTGACTGACCGCAGCAGCCATGGTAAAAGCTATAACCTCTGTGGCCCGCATGAATATTCGCTGGCCGATCTGGTGCGCTACACCGCTCGCCTGCAGGGCATCAGAAAACCAGTCATCGGCCTGCCCAGCAGCATCAGCAAACTCGAGGCCTCCATCTTTGAGTGGTTGCCGGGAAAACCGTTTTCAGTCGATAACTACAATTCGCTTAAAATCGACAGTGTCTGTCCATCTGGCCCATGCGAGCCCACCAGTGTCGAGTCCATTGTGCCTGGCTATATCGGTAGCCAGCACAAATACGACGATTACCGGAAAATTGCCCGGCGCTAATAACCCGGCACTTGCTGAGTAGTCCACCAATACTATTCGTGGCAGAATAGCCGCCACTTTAAAATCACTCTTTGACGGGATTTAAAAATGGCCTTTACTTCTTTCAATCCACCCGTGCGCACCCTGATGGGCCCAGGCCCTTCAGACATCCACCCGCGCGTCACCGCTGCCATGGCACGCCCCTGTATCGGTCATCTCGATCCGATGTTTGTTGGCATGATGGATGAAATCAAGGAAATGCTGCAATACGCTTTTGCTACCAAAAATCAGCTCACCATCCCGGTGTCCGCGCCCGGCTCAGCCGGTATGGAAAGCTGCTTTGTCAATCTGCTGGAATCGGGTGACAAGGTCATCGTTTGCCAGAACGGTGTCTTCGGTGGCCGCATGAAAGAAAACGTAGAGCGCTGCGGCGCCACCGCCATCATGGTGGAAGACGAATGGGGCAAACCGGTCGACCCAAACAAAGTGGAAGAGGCTTTCAAGTCTTTCCCGAATGCCAAGGCGCTTGCCTTTGTCCATTCCGAAACCTCGACCGGCGCGCGCTCAGATGCCAGAACGCTGTGTGAAATCGCGCAGAAACACGGTGCGCTCAGCATCGTCGACGCCGTCACTTCACTCGGCGGCATCGAATTACAGGTCGATGCCTGGGGCATAGATGCGATTTATGCCGGCACCCAGAAATGTCTGTCCTGTACCCCCGGGCTATCACCTGTGAGTTTCAGCGAGCGCGCAGTCGAAGTCATCAAGAGTCGCCACAGCAAAGTACAAAGCTGGTTCCTCGATACCAATCTGGTGATGGCTTACTGGGGTGGCGGCACCAAGCGCGCCTATCACCACACCGCACCAGTGAACGCACTCTATGCCCTGCACGAATCGCTGGTCATGCTGCAGCAGGAAGGCATTAAACACGCATGGACACGCCATCAGGACAATCACCTGATACTGCGCGCCGGACTCGAAGCCATGGGGCTGGGATTCGTCGTCGATGAAGAATACCGTCTACCTCAGCTTAATGCAGTCAGCATCCCTGAAGGTGTGGACGAAGCACAGGTGCGCACACGTTTGCTCAATGAATTCAATCTGGAAATCGGTGCCGGCCTCGGTGCACTCGCAGGCAAGGTGTGGCGCATCGGCCTCATGGGCCACAGCTCACGCAAGGAAAATATATTCCTCTGTCTGAGCGCGCTCGAAGCGGTACTCGGTGACATGGGTGCTGATATCAATACCGGCGTTGCGCTGGCCGCCGCGCAACAGCAGTCTGCCAGTTAAGCAAGAAAACACACTGGCCACTAAAAAGGCTCCTTCAGGAGCCTTTTTTTATCAGCCTCAGGGGTTGTTATAGATAATCAGCCCAGCTCCAGCGATCACCAGTAAGCCACCCAGGGCGGCGCTGGCATTCAAATGCGCATGTCTGAAGAATAGATAAGAAAAGAACGCGACAAACACCGGGTAGGAAATTTCGATCAAACTGGCCAGAGTCGCGTTCTTGCTGCTGATCGCCAGATAGACAAAGGCCGCGCCGGCAAGGCTGGTAAAACCGAGGACCGAAATCATTGCCTGTTCGGATAAAGGCAGGCCACGGAAGGTCTGGATATCAGTACTCAGCTCGCCAGCAAAAAACGGGATCAATAACAACATGGGGATCGTTGTCAGCATCAGCACGCCGAACAATGAAATCCGTTGCAGGGCAAAACCCACCAGCGGATAGTGCACCCCCCAGATCAGCGCGGCGCCCAGGGCCGCGATATACCACGGTATTTGCATAATCATTATCCTTCAATAAGTAACGCGACATTATATCTGTTTCCACAACGCCTTCGCACATGACTACTAAACACAGACACTTCTGTGGCAACATGCGGATATGAAAACCTATCTTGTCGGTGGTGCCGTTCGCGATGAACTGCTCGGTTACCCTTTTAGTGAAAAAGACTGGGTCGTGGTCGGCGCCACGGTCGAGGACATGCTCGCCCTGGGCTATCAGCAGGTCGGCAAGGACTTCCCGGTATTCCTGCACCCTGAAACCAAAGAAGAACACGCACTGGCGCGCACCGAACGCAAAACCGCGCCCGGTTACAAAGGCTTTGCTGTTCACGCAACACCGGATGTCACTTTAGAAGACGATCTGCTGCGCCGCGATCTGACCATCAATGCTATCGCCAAAGATACCGACGGCACTCTGGTCGATCCTTTTGGTGGCGTTAAGGATATTGAAGCGCGTATTCTGCGCCACGTCTCGCCAGCCTTTGCCGAAGATCCGGTGCGCATTTTACGTCTGGCGCGTTTTGCCGCGCGTTATGCCCATCTTGGTTTTAGTATTGCGGCTGAAACCATGGAGCTGATGCGCACCATGGTCAATGCGGGTGAAGTCGATGCCCTGGTGCCGGAACGCGTCTGGCAGGAAATGGAAAAAGCGCTGGGTGAAAAAACCCCGGCGCAGTTTGTTGAAGTGCTGCGCGAATGCGGCGCACTGCAAAAAATCATGCCCGAGCTCGATCGTTTATGGGGTGTGCCGCAACCGCCAGAACATCATCCGGAAATCGACTCCGGCATTCACACCATGATGGTGCTGGAGCAGGCCTGTATATTGAGTAATGACAAACAGGTGCGCTTCGCCGCACTGATGCACGATCTCGGCAAAGGCACGACACCAAAAGAAGAATGGCCGAAACATATCGCGCACGAGGCCCGCGGCGCAAAAATTGTGCTCGAACTTTGTCAGCGTTTGCGCGTGCCTAATGATTACCGCGATCTTGCCGAACGCGTCGCACGTTTTCATCTGCATTATCATCGCGCGCTCGAACTAAAGCCCGCTACCGTGGTGAAAACGCTGGAGGAACTCGATGCCTATCGTCGTCCCGAACGTTTTGAAAAATTTTTACTGGCGTCGGAAGCCGATGCTCGTGGTCGTCCGGGCTATGAAACCCGTGAATTCAAACAGGGAGACTATTTTCGCCGTGCCTTTCAGGCAAGTCTGCAGGTGAATATTGCAGACCTGCGCGCACAGGGTTTTGAACACATGGCGCTGGCAAACAAGATACGGGAAGAACGCACTCGGCTGGTCGCAGAACTCAAAAAGACTTTCTGAGTTTTGCCCACCTTCGTCAGGAAATCATTGTTTCAAATTTTGCCAGCACAAAACGCAAATGCCAACGCGTGGCAAGATACCCCAGCAATACACCCGCAGTATCTGCCATGGCGTCCGCAATATCGGGATCGCGCGTGGGCGTAAAGCCCTGCAAAATTTCCATGAGAATCCCGAGAAATACCAGAGCCACGACCAACTGGGCACGTTGAACATTGCGATGGTATATCTGGGAAAACCATGACATCACAGCAAAGTAAGCAAAGGCGTGATACACCTTGTCCTGATTCTTAAACAAGCCCATGTATATAACCTGTTTGCTGGTCAATGATAAATAAACAATCAGGGCCACGAGCGCATAGCCAACCAGTAGCCAGAAGAATCGATATTTCAAATCGGGGGTTGTATCAGTCATATAAATATTACCAGCAATAACATGGCCGTAAGCAGGCCATATTCTATAAACGATTACGTAAATCCTGAAAACCAAAACCACTGAGCGAAACATCCATATTTTTCATCAGCCCCATTACCTTGAAACGCTCGCCCATTTCAGAAGGCAGTGTTAAGGTTTTGATCTGCTGTGATAACCGCACCTGCACAAGCACGTCATCACTGACCTGTTGTTCGTGCAATTCAGCAAGACCCGCGCCCATTAAAAAAGTTGCCTGCGAAGTGTAGCCCAGCATTTCAAATCCAGCATCGACCGCTGCGTGTGCGACCTCGGTAAAATCGACATAGCTGGTAATATCCTGAACACCGGGGCACCAGAACGGATCCGGGTGCGTGCGATGTTGATAATGGCACATCAGGGTGCCCTGACTGCGCTCGGCGTGATAATACTCGCTCACACCATAACCATAATCAATCAACAACACTGTTCCGCGATCCATACTATTGAACAGTGCTTCGATCCATGGACGGTGCATAAGGTTCAGTTCGGAACAATAATGATCAGGCAGGCGGGCTTCGCGACGCTGTTCTATTTCAGCAATAGCGTCGGCAACCGCTTTATTCGCCGGTCGATAATCACTGACCAGATCACCGGCTTCAAATTTCACCCACATCTGTTCTATCGCATCGCCGTGACGGCGAAAACATTCTACCGGCATTGCATCCAGCACCTCATTCGCCAGCACTATACCAGTGAAGTGTTCTGGTAGCGCATCCAGCCAGACAACACGCGCCAGCAGTTCCGGTGCTTTGTCGGCTATGGTATCGCGCTGGCGCTGGCGTAATTCGGCGCTGAGTTCAAGAATCTGATACTGCCCTGGCAAAGTATTCTGTCGCTCTAGTTCCAGCAGAATATCGGCCGCCATCACTCCCGAACCGGCACCAAACTCGAGTATTGAAAAATCACTCAATGACTGGCTGATTTCAACGATCTGTCGCGCCAGACATTGCGCGAACAAAGGTGAGACTTCAGGCGCGGTAATAAAATCGCCCTGTGCGCCAAATTTCCGCGAGCCATTGGCGTAATAACCCAGACCGGGCTGATACAGCGCCATCTGCATATAATGCGCAAAACTGATCGCGCCGTCATTCTGTTCACAGACCTGCTCAATCGCAGCGCACAACTGGCGGCTGCGCTCCTGCTCTTCAGCAGAAGGTTCTGGCAAGGTATCGGGAGCAGAGGTCACGTTAGTTGTCGGCGTAATATATGCGAGTGCTGGCCATACTGGCAGCCTGCGTTGTTGTTTGTAATGATACTAGTGAGTGATTCTAACAGTTTGCACGGCAGGTTCGCAGCAATAATGGCAGCGTAAAACCTGTTGCCACTGCGCACACGGTAAAGCAGGCCTCAACAGGATTCGTGGATCTTTCCGCAAATGCAGCAGCAGTGAAGTTGATATAGCCCCGACCCCAGTCATTTATTATTTTTAGTTAGCCGAAACAGAAGAAACGCGTCATCACTAACGCGTTTCTCAACTCTGGAACATGGTTTCGAAAAACTATGAGGTGGTTGCTGTAGCCAGCACTTCGACTGTTGGTGGCACTGCGTCGTACATCACCTTGAAGCGGTTAACACGGTCGCCGATGCTGTGCATGCCATTGGCAAACCCGGGCTGTGTTGCCTGATAAAGCAAACTACTCTCTATCGTATAAGGTCCTGTCTGGCCCTCGATATTGACCTGATAATGCACGGTATCTGCGCCGCAACCTTCGTTAGTGCTTACGCAGTTGAAATCACTATCCCCGTCAACACCCACTGGAATGGTCTGTGATTCAATTGTAGCCGCTTTGCTATTGGTGAAGCCCGCCGGTGGGATGCGATTGTCTTTGAGATAATGAGAACTTTGCAACAATATATGAGTGATGTTGTCATGTACATCACCCAGAACTGTTTCATAGATCTCCACTTGTGATGGCTCGGTAATGACATCGTGGTGAGGTTCATAACAAACACTGGAATCAAAACCATCAAGTTTATGTGACGACATACAGTCCGCTTTTAGTCGCGCATCATCGGTTGAGATATGACCTCTTGCATCAGGCTTGCCTGATTCAAAAAAATATTACCGTTCTTGTCTTTCACCGCGACATGTAACCACATGCGCCGACTGGGATATGATGACGGCAGCTTGTGCCCTGCCTTATTGGTCACCGTTACATTAAATTCGAGATTATTGCCAACCTGCACAGACGGAGTCACTGCTATAGAAGCCGCCTTACTAAGAAAACTCTGTGTCTGCGCTATTTGATCATCAAAACCGGAGACTGTTGACGAAGCGTCAATGCCGAGCTCAACTCGATAGTCGCGTAATATTTCCAGCAAATGCGCGTTACCACCGAGCAGCGCATGTTGTCCGTAAGGTGTCCGGTCGGGCAAGGTAATAGTTGAAGGCAGAAGACTGATTTTTGTTAAATATCCCGCATAAGGTTCAGGCATATGGCAATCCTGACACTGAGCCTCCTGCGCCTCGCCGGTGGCATAAACACTGTTTTCCCACTCCAGGTAAGGGCCCTGCTCCAGGAAACTGATCCCCGATGGTGCAGCGGTATCAGGATCAATCGCCGGCGTGTACAGAGTGTGACAGGTGGCACAAAGTTCCGAGCTGGCAACATACGCACCTGCTGTCGGCGTGTGACCAGTCTGGTTAAACATGTCATTACCCACCGGACTATCGTACGGCCCATAAACGTTTTTGTAGTTCGGATCCAGAGAGTCCGCAATTACAAAATCGCCAGAAAATGAATTGGGCGAACCCAGATTACCCGCATCAATCTGGTGACATACTGTACAGCTCACACCTTCCCGAGCAATGTCTTCAGCCTCAGCAATATCAAACCGGTAATAATTGTCAATGTCCAGGCTAGTATCGGTTTGATGCGCATGCGTATGACCCATCGGCGCATGACATTTCGCGCAGGTGTCTTCAATAAAACCAGAAAGATTCGGGAAACTGTGCGACTCATCTTCCACTGCCGCCTGCCAGTAGGGGTCACTGAATGAATGCGCCATCACACTATGCTGCCACTGAGTATTGGGGCTGATGTCTTTACCGTTATCGAACATGACGCTCGAACCGTCCGACGCATGGCAGCTGGCACCGCATATCGCCGCGTTGGTAAAGGCGCCTGCTGCTGCCCAGTTAGCATTAAATTCTGTATCGGTCGACATGGCATTACTGTCAATGATGGTGCCCGTGGCTGTGTACTGGCTGCTCAATTTTGAGTAGTGCGGATCACTCAACACAAGCTCCATATATTTGCTGGTCGTCGTTGGCGTTGATGAGTTTGGTATTACATGCACAGTAACAAACTTGCGTTTTTCACCGGGTGCAAATTGCACAGTGCCGCTGGCGGAAGAATAATCAATACCCGCTAATGCTGTTCCATTGTTTGTCGCATAGTCCACACTGACCGTTGCTGTGCTTGCGGCCGAAAGGCTGATCACAAACTCAAGATCATCAGCGCCTTCAACAACGGTTGAACCATAAATACCTGCCTCAACGGCAGGTTGACTATCCGAACTGTGGCAACTGGCAAGAATAAGGCTCAAAAAAACAACACCAGGAAAGCAGACTTTTTTCAATAGCGTTGTAGTAGCATTTGTCATTTGGCCTCCGCGGTCATGGCCGTCAACTGACCACAGTATTAAATTATTCATAAAAAGCTCAATCCTGCAAACAACACTATTACACGCAGACCGCATTGCCATTGACAAAAATCAACTATTTGAAATAATCTTATTACTGCATTTACAGCGGGTTAGCGCCGAGAACCTGCGGCTCCGCAGTCCTGATTGCCTTAGAACATGAGCCTGAGTTGATAGCCACTTTTCATTCAACATAATTCTTTAGCTGAAATGAAAACCCCTTCTGAACCAGACGAGTAGTTTCGAGGCAGGTATAAAGAAGCTCTGTTTTACACCTCATCATGCACCATAAGAACAAAATGTTTTTATTTAAATCAATATCAATTTCGCAAACACACAAACAGATCTGTTCGTCTGACAACATTTAGAATTATTAATAACGGCCTGAATATAAAACATACTCATACCGACCACTGAAAAACGCGGTAGCAACTGTGTCACTAGCGGTTAAAAGAATTACCATAAATAAACAATATGTTCATAATTTAGAATAATTACTCGAAAAAAATTTTTAGTAATTCGATCGGTTCTATTTTCTATTCTAAAAAAGCTAATACAGCAATTGTGCATAGTATTTCTATATGGTGGCCATAGGGGTTTGCCTGATACCCGCATTATCATGGCGAGCAAACGCCAGCACCGCTTATCGAAATTAGGCAGCTCTTCAGACTGCTTCGCAGCAATAAATCCAGGCGGCGCATACCTGGCGGCCGCACTCATGCTCATTGGCAGTGGGGCCAGGCAAAATATCGTGGCAGGTTCACTTTGGCTGCTAGCGCAATATATGAGAGTATTAGCTGCACCAACAGCCTGAGTTGTAATAATAGTGAGTGATTCCAACAGTTTGCGCGGCAAGGCCGCACTAATAACGGGCGGTGCAAAACGGATCGGCGCCACCGATAGCAGAATGCTGCACACCGCGGGCATGAATATCATTATTCATTGCCGTGGTTCGCGCCCTGAAGCCGATGCGCTGGCTGCCGAGCTCAACAACATTCGCCAACATTCCGCGCAGGTATTACAACTGGATCTTGACCAGCACGACCAGCTTGCTGGCCTGATCGAACAGGCGGTCGCAGTCTGGGGCAGGCTCGATGCACTGATCAACAATGCCTCTAGCTTCTATCCGACTCCGGTGGGCAGCATTACCATTGACGACTGGGACAATCTGATGGGCAGCAATCTCAAAGCACCGCTGTTTCTTTCGCAGGCCGCTGCGCCGCATCTGAAAAAAACCGGTGGCTGCATTATCAACATGGTCGATGT
>CAYRNH010000037.1:0-14771 GCA_964425515.1 uncultured Thiotrichaceae bacterium
CCCGCGCCGCCGCCTCCCAGAATTGGATCGCCATTGCCACATCCAGTCGTTATAGCGGCCAGTAACAGGACTGAAGACCATTTCAGATTATTAATAAAGCGATTAAATTTTTTCATTATATTTTTCTCAATGCTGAAGCCTGGGAACATCAGCACAAGTAATCGAGTTTTTACAGATTTTGAATTCGGTCGTTTATATTCCCGGCAAGCTGGCAGCCGTTATGGCTATATGCATCTTGACTGAATCTGTTCCAGTTTTATGTTGGATACACTGGAACCTGAAAAACTTGTCATACTCGTAGTAGATAGTCTGTCCCTGACTGTATTTATCCTCGTTTTATCAACGTTGCACTGTACGCCAGAGCACATTGGAAGGGTTTTGTTGCCTGTTTAATGTGAGATGTTGAGAGCCGCGGCTGGTAAGAATTGAAAGGAAATGGTATAGCAATACTGGTTAGGAGTGACAAGGATAGTATTGTTTAGCTATCAGGCGGGACAAAAAACGTTTACGCAGACCCAGTCTGCGTAAACCAAGGAGGAGATTTCAGCTATGAACATTCAGCACTCAAACTGAGATTATCAGGTTTTAGTTCGGGTTCTACGGATTCAAATCCAGACCATGAAACTCGAACAATGCTCCTGATGAGGTGATCGTCAATCTTTTGGTCGCAATAGTCTGTACGCCAACGCACATATCGAATAATTAACGTCGGCACCAGTTTTTCAGGCACAGATAGCTATAGCAATCAGGTGCAGCTGTTATCACAGTTCGAGGTTGGGCTGGTCCAGAATACGGCTACACAAGCAGCTAATCATAACTTACTGAATTGTATATTATTAATATCTTAAGTAAGTGCCATTCGGGAATGGCCCTATATTTCTTCCATTTTTCCTGATATATACTGAATCATATGTAAATCTAGTGAATATGATCGCGTTCACCGCGGCCGTATCTTCTTGTAGTGAGACGAACGAGTAGTGGTCTTGAAACCTGATCCAAAACTTAATCTCCTTCTCGACGCCTTGTCCGACGAGGTTCTCGCTCGTCTGCTTCCAGATCTGAAACTGGTAGATCTGCCATTAGGTCAGGTCATTTACGAACCCGGTATGGAATTGAAGCAAGTGTATTTTCCGCTACCAGGCTGTATTATTTCCATGCTCTGCGTTATGGAGGATGGTTCCTCAGCAGAAATCGCTGTCTCGGGTAAGGAGGGCATGGTGGGTATCGCCCTGTTCATGGGCGGCGACAGCACAACCAGTCGGGCAGTGGTTCAAAGCGGAGGGCAGGCGTATCAATTGAATGGCGCTATGTTGAAAAGGGAATTCGACAGGCACACCGAGTTGCAATATTTGTTGTTGCGTTACACCCAGGCCCTGATCGCACAGATGTCGCAGACTGCGGTGTGCAATCGACATCATTCTGTCGATCAACAGCTCTGTCGCTGGCTGTTGTTAAGTCTGGATCGCCTGGCAAATAACGAACTCACCATGACTCAGGAATTAATTGCCAACATGCTGGGAGTCCGTCGTGAAGGTGTGACTGAGGCGGCGGGTAAGTTGCAAGATCTCGGCCTGATCCACTATAGCCGCGGACATATTAAAGTTGTGGATCGAGCAGGAATAGAAGCACGGGTCTGCGAGTGTTATGCGGTGGTAAAAAAAGAATATGACCGTTTGCTACCTGAGAAAATTAGGCCTGCGTTGTTAAAATTAACAAAAAAATCGATGTAGCCTGGGTAACCAGTGCCTTATGTTTTGCTCTGTCTACAGGGCAAAAGGTAAACTCGATCCGAATGGCACATACTTAAGCCAGAAACAGCTGCAAGAGCAGGGTATTCGTAGGTTGGTGCTGAGGAACGAAGCCCAACAGTTGCAGCTAGTCTCATCACCATTGTTGGGGTTTGCAAGCTCACCGCCAACCTACAAAAAACTTTTACAACTCGCCACAGGGGTAGTAAGCGAGCAAAAAAGTAATCCGAATTGTCTTAAGTAAGTGCCATTCAACTTGACCCCTTTCTTGTTTTCACGCCATCTTTGGCCGGTGCGTACGCTATCCAGCGATCCCAATACACCGAACATTTGTGAACCATATCACGACCACAAAATTCAGCATTGAGCGTGCCGTTATATATGCAAAGCTATGTGTGTTAGCGCACCGACTGGCGAACTGTTATTTCCTACCATATGCAAAATAACTACGAATACAGGTGTCAGGATGAAAGCACTAAAAAAAGCGGGTATATGGTTGAGTATTATGGGTGTCCTGTTCATGCAGATGGGTTCGGCTCAGGCGGCAATGGTGAGCAATTCCGAAATCGTGAAGCATCTGGATAGAACTCAGGTAGTCAGTATGCTGGAACGTAAAGACGTTCAGAAACAACTGACAAAAATGGGTGTTGATCCTGCAGCTGCGCTCGCGCGTGTAGATCAAATGACGGATCAGGAAATAGCACAGCTCAATGGCCATCTCAGTGAACTGAACGCTGGTGCTGGTGTTAGTACGGTTCAATTGCTTCTGATTATTATTCTGGTTATTCTTATTGTATAGAAGCGTCAACACTTACAGGGCCAAAATAAATACTTAACATGTACCCATGTTGTACATGCAAGTGTCATCACAGAAATTACAACCGTAAAGCTTAAACCACAGAAGAGGTGTTTTCATCATGACATTATTCAAACGCATACTGGCGATCGTTATATCTATTTCGCTAACCGGTCTTCCCCTGGTTGGTGCTCAGGCGGCTATAATTTCAAACCAGCAGATTATTAATAAGGCTAGTCAGGCAAATGATAAACAAGCTCTGCTGAGAACCATTAATCGTCAAGATGTACAACAGAAATTGCTAAGCATGGGCGTGAACCCTGCTGATATAAAAGGCCGCATTAATCAAATGACCCACGAAGAAGTCGCACAGCTCAATCAACATATTAATGAATTGCCTGCAGGTGGTGATGTGCTTGGTGCTGTTGTTCTTGTGTTCCTTGTTTTTGTCATTACTGACGTCATTGGCGCAACAGATGTATTTCCATTTATTCATCCTGTCCATTAATGATTAACAGTGTATAAAGTATTTTGTTTGCTCGTATGTTTGTTGATACTCAGCAGTTGTGCATCAACCCCGCAAAGCAGGAAGATCCTGGCTGAGCCACCGGCTTCATTGCCTTTGGCTGTTGAATTAACCAGCACACCGTTTTACCCACAATTAGAGTACCAGTGCGGGCCTGCCGCACTGGAGACGGTGCTAGAGTTTCGGGGGGCTAAAACAAGCCTGGAAGAATTATCCCGTGAGATTTATATCCCTGCGCGCAAGGGCAGTCTACAAATAGAGATGACGGCCGCTGCGCGCCGTCATGGAATGTTGCCTTATAAATTAGCACCACAGATGCTCGACCTGTTCACCGAAATAGCAGCAGGCAATCCTGTCCTTGTATTTCAAAACCTCAGTTTTCAGTGGTATCCGCAATGGCATTATGCGGTGGTGATTGGTTATGACATCCGCAGGCATGAAATCATTCTGCGATCAGGGACAACGCGACGCTGGGTTACCACTTTCGAAGTATTCGAACGTACCTGGCAGCGCGCTAATTACTGGGCATTGGTGATTGTGCCCGTAGGCAAAATACCCAAAACAGCAAAACCTCAACCTTACTTGAAAACAGCTTTTGCCTTCGAGGAAACCGGCCACACTAAACTTGCGCTTACCGCGTATCAGTCGGCAACCAGGCGATGGCCAGATGTTGCTGCTACATGGCTGACACTGGGTAATATGGCTTTTCAAAACCACCGCTGGCAAGAGGCCATTAACGCATTTAGCACCGCTGCGCGTATTGAACCGACATCACCTGTTAGCTGGAATAATCTGGCGTATGCACTTCATGATGCGGGCTGTGCAAGCCAGGCACAGCAAGCGCTTCAATGCGGTTTGAAGGTTGCGCCAGCTGACAAAAACCTACAGGATTCATTGCATGATCTGAGGAGCCGTCCTGTTGGCAGTAAACAGGTTGAGTGCTTGAAGATCGTGTGTTACTAAAATGTCGTTTTTATGCCAGGCATTTTTTTATTTTTTCTATCAATGCGGACGCCTGTATGGGCTTGACGACATAATCGGTGGCGCCGGATTTGATTGCGACGTCTGTTTTTGTTTTATCGCTGATACCGGTCAGCATCAGGAAGGGGATGTCTTTTAGTTTTTCGTTTTTTCTTATTTTTATTAATACTTCCAGTCCGCTCATGTTGGGCATTTCCCAGTCGCAGATAATCAGGTCATAAGCTTCTTTTTCCAGTAGTTCGAGTGCGCTGTCGCCGTCGGTGGCCAGTGTGATGTTGGTGTAGTCGGCTACCATTAATATGGACTTGGTGACGTTTCGCATGGATGTGACATCATCAACCACGAGTATTTTGACATCGCTCACTCGGTTTTCCTCTTGCCCATTGTTCTGGATACTAATAGAGCGTAAACCAGAAATAGCAAAACGGACTCGGATTCTAGATAAATGGTGGTCTGTGGCGGATTATCACGACGTTTTACTGCCAGTCTTCGAGCAGGATACCAAGGCCTATAGTGTTTTGACGCCAGTTGTAGTCGATCAGGGTTTCGCCGTAGCCGGTGGTGATTTTGACGTATGCCTTGAGGCGTCCGTTGATTGGAAAATTCCATGTGGTGGTGGTCGATAAAGTGTTCGCGCCGTAGTGGCCAAGGATTGTGATTTCAGAATGGGCCATCTGGTAGATGGCTGTGATATCGCCATGGCCCATGTAGTGCGTGATGTCTGGGTTGTCGTCTGTGCTGAGTTTTTCGTGTATCCGCATCCAGGGACGCACCAGCAGGGTGAAGTTTCCGTGTTCAATGCCGAGCTGGGTGTAGACGCGGTTCCAGCTGCGTGACAGTGGGTCGGCAAGTCCGTTGGACTGATGCAATACACCGAACCGAATAAACCGTGCGGTGAAATTGGACATTGTAAAGTTCATGGGAAACAGCAGGAACATCTCCGGCATGTAGTCGGTTTCACGAAAGGGTGAAGAATGTTGTGGGTTATAAAGCTGCCACTGACTCTGCTGGGTGTAGGCGAACCAGAAATCAGCACCCAGGCCAAATAAGTTCTCGGCGGCCTTGGTTTTCACGCTGAGCTGAAATTCTGCCTCGGTATTGCGCAGAGGTTGCACCGAGGTGGCGGGATGCGTGGGTGACTGGGGTGAATCATTGTTACTGCCGGTGTGGCTTACCGGCAGAATATACATTGGTTCATACGGGCGGAGCACCCATAGCCCCTGTTTGGTTTCCGGGTCAAGTTCCCAGCGTGTGGAGAGTGATGTCACTGCTGTGGTAGTTTTGGGCGTTTGGGTGCCCAGCTGTTGTGATGCCCCGCTGCCAGGCATGGTACTTGTCTTATTGAGTGCGTCGTAGCACTTGAGCCGTTGGCTATTGTTCTGGATTGCTGCGCACCTGACCAACTCTGCAGATTCACGGGCATGACCGATACTGCTGCACATGGCGAGACAAAGTATCATCATAAACCGTGCAGCTCGTGGCCTGTTGAGGTGTTGTCTGGTCTGCATAGTGTTCCGGTTGTGGCTAGCGAGTTTAGAGGCTATATGAATAATCGAAAATGATCGCAATTGTTTTTCAGGTTTAGAATTAATCGCGCCCTGATCGTGGTTACTAATAGGGTATCCCCCTATAGACTTACAGTAACACAGCCATATAGCATGCTCGGTTGTATCACCGATTCCGCTAATGTTTGCAATTTGATTTTATTCTGGTTTTCGCAACAGAATGCTTTTAGCATAAATTCAATTCTTATTTACATTATGGTGGTTATGGCACGCAAGCCGCACTTTTTGTTCCGGCCTCTAGTTCTGATATCGGTGAATTTCAGGATACAATGCTGACCTAAGTCGTTATTTTACCTGTCTCTTTTAAGACGAGAAGCTCAATGCAATTTGCTATATCACGGATTTTTCCATTTCTAAACTGGTGGCCGCTGGTCAATAGACAGAGTCTGCGTGCGGATTTTATCGCAGGTCTGACTGGCGCGGTCATCGTGTTGCCACAGGGTGTGGCGTTTGCCACCATTGCCGGCCTGCCGCCGGTGTACGGCCTGTATACCGCGATGGTGACGCCCATTGTGGCCGGGCTGTTCGGGTCATCGCGGCACCTGATTTCCGGACCTACGACCGCGATTTCGATTGTGGTGTTTTCTACGATTCGCGAGCATGCGGCCCCGGGTTCCCCTGAATTTATCCAGCTGGCGCTGACCATGACCCTGTTCGCAGGGGTTTACCAGCTGGCATTTGGGCTGGCGCGTCTGGGCAGCCTGGTTAATTTCGTCTCGCACACCGTGGTCATTGGTTTTACTGCCGGTGCCGCGATACTGATTGGCACTAGCCAGATGCGTCATGTGCTGGGCATTGAGATTCCACATGGCCACTCGTTTGCTGAAACCTGGGTGGTGGTGTTCGAAAAAATCGGGCAGGTCAATCTCAATGTGTTTGCGGTGGCCATGATCACTTTGGTCGTCGCGCTGCTAATCAAAAAACGCTTTCCGATGTGGCCGAATCTGTTGATCGGCATGGTCGCTGGCGGTGGTCTGGCGCATGCACTTGGTGGTGAAGCGGCCGGTCTGAGAATGATTGGTGCCATTCCGGCACAGTTGCCACCGTTCTCAATCCCGGGTGTGGATCTGGATTTGTTGCGCGAGATCGGCGCAAACGCGTTTGCGGTCGCGCTGCTGGGATTGATCGAGGCGGTTTCTATTTCTCGCGCGATTGCATCCAAGTCGCATCAGCGTATCGATGGCAATCAGGAGTTCATTGGCCAGGGCCTGTCCAATATTGTCGGTAGTTTCTTTTCAAGCTATGCCGGTTCAGGTTCGTTCACGCGCTCCGGTATCAATTACACGGCTGGCGCCGTGACCCCAATGTCCGCCATTTTTGCTGCGGTGATGTTGATGCTGATTATTCTGCTAGTGGCACCGCTGATGGCGTATCTACCGATTGCGGCCATGGGCGGGATTATTATGCTGGTGGCTTACAACCTTATCGATTTTCATCACATCAGCAAGATTCTTAAAGTCAGCAAACATGAAACGGTCATTTTGCTGATTACCTTTTTCTCTACGCTGTTTCTGCAACTGGAATTCGCGATTTACATGGGTGTATTGTCATCCTTGCTGTTGTTCCTCAATCGCACTTCGGCACCGGACATCATCAGTCTGGCGCCGGATCCCGATTCCCCGAAGCATGCATTTACCAATATAGCGCGTAAGCCATTACGACAGTGCCCACAGCTGAAAATTATTCGCATTGATATGTCGATTTATTTTGGTTCGATCACTCATGTGCAAAAAGCACTAAACAAGATTGTGGACAATGAACGCATCAAACATATTCTGATCGTTGGCTCCGGTATTGGCTTTGTCGATCTTGCCGGCGCAGAAATGCTGGTACAGGAAGCCGCGCGTCTGCGCGCTATGGGCGGTGGTCTATATTTCTGTAGTAACAGAAAAGCGGTGACTGAATCACTCAGCAAGACACATGTTATCGATGATATCGGACCTGAAAACTTTTTTGTCGAAAAGCAGGACGCAATCGCTGCGATTTATGCCCGCTTAGATGCGAACATTTGTGAAACCTGCACGGCACGTGTGTTCCATGAGTGTAATCAGGGCAAGATCAGTTCTGGTTCAGAATCTGTATAAAATCGCAGGCTCAGGCATCTGGCCTGTGCCTGCTTTTTTCTACAACATCAAAGAGAATTTCTTACAAACGATAATCATTATCGTTATACCGAGACAGGTGATGTTTAGTCTGTCATCTGTAATGCGTGCTGGTCAAAATTGCACCATTCTTTCTTTCAATGCTACAACGGCTAGCCGTTTTTATCACGGCTGGAGCCTGAGTGCTTCATCCTGTTAAAAGTCATTCATCGTAAAGCCCCGCTGCAGGAATTTACTCTAGATACCTCAAGTCGTAGACTTATTATAAGCCTGTAGGCGATGATCGATTCGAAAACGTATCAAATCAAATATGGGTAAATGAGGCGAGGGCGGCTGTATGTTATTGGTTATGCATGAGTTTGAAGAGACATTGTGCATCGCCAGGATGGTTAATTTTTTGCGTCCTCTTTACTTGATGCTAGTGGTCATGTGAATGGATCACTAAATGCATACCCAAATGGAGGTGAATAATGAAACGCGTGATTTTGTTACTGATTGGCTTGTTGCTGGTGTTAGGCCTCGGTGCCTGTGGTGGCGGTGGTAGTGGTAGCAACGGACACAGCAGCAACTGGGATCAAATGCAATGGGATCAGGGTAACTGGGCCTGAACCATTGAAAGAAAAATTGAATAGAGGGAAAAATCATGAAATCTACACAAAGTTATTTATTCAGTGCAATATTTGTTTTAGTAACAGGAACAGCGTGGGGTGGTAGTGTCACGCTACCAAATACGTTTACCGCCGGGACTCCGGCTAAAGCCGCAGAAGTGAATGCCAACTTTAATGCCGTTAAGGCTGCGGCAGATGACAATGATAGACGTATCGCGGCACTGGAAGCGACAGTTACTGCGCTTCAGAATACGGTGACAGCTTTGCAAACTCAATTATCGACTGTGACCAGCAGTAATGTCATGGCGCTCAATCCATATCTCACAGTAGATACTGCTTCCGATCCGCGTGGCCCGATGGTGCGGTTTCATAGTGTCAATGTGCAGGTAGTGAATGGTCTGGGTTCAACGAATACCGTAAACGGCCTGGGTAATCTCATCATCGGCTATGACGAAGTGGATACTTCAGGTAACTCCCATTGCACCATCGGTACCACGAGCGGTGATAACCCCATTACCGACTCAGGCACCTGTGGCACGGCCGGTGGTACCTGGACCACGGCCGGTTTCAAGACTGGTTCGCATTATCTCGTTGTCGGTACACAGAACAACTATTCGCGTTGGGGCGGGATTGTTGCAGGCGAAAGCAATACTAGTAATTACGATTATGCCAGTGTTACCGGTGGATACAATAATACGGCCGGTGGCTCATTTAGTAGTGTCTCTGGCGGCGCTTCGAACACCGCCGCTCGTGCTGGCAGCAGCGTCAGCGGTGGTAATGTTAACACTGCCAGTGGCTATGACAGCAGTATCAGTGGCGGACAGCATAATATTGCCACTGCAGATTTAAGCAGTATCAGTGGTGGTTATTCGAATGTCACGTCGGGGTCGTATAGCAGTGTCAGTGGTGGCGATACGAACACCGCGTCGGGGACGTATAGCAGTGTCACTGGCGGACAGTATAACGGGGCAAGCGGTCAGTACAGTAGCGTCAGTGGTGGTTATAGCAGCTTTGCCCAGGCTGATTGGAGTGCTGTCTTCGCCGGATATAACAACCTCATCACCAGCGGTGGTACGTACAGCGCTATCCTGGGTGGACAGAGTCAAAATATAACCACGAGCTACCAGACTCTGCCAGCGCTGCCGTAAATTGATTGAGCACAAGGCGGCATCTCATGCTTCCCGATTTACAGGCCCCGTAATGGGGCCTTTTTACTATTTTACGGGTGTGTCTTTCTGGCATTTTCACCCGCTGCGGGGTTATGGTTGGTGGCACGAAAAAGTACATCATCATCCTGATGGCGATTGTACTCATCGATAGCACTACATACTTGCTCAGCTCACTGTTTGAACCCAAACCGATACTATACTGGTATCTAAAGTGCACGCCAGACTTCTGGCATTCAGGAAAAAGTTGGCTAGTATTTCCGTATGCTTCTCATATAAATCGGTCACGAGACTCATGCGCAAAACCATTTTGCTAATATTATTTTGTACCTGCAGCGTGTTACTGACCGCCTGCGGACGCAGTAGTAGTAATGGAAGTAGTAGCACCTCAGTGCCAACTACCAGCACGTCTTTGCCAATTACCATGGAACGATCGCAATGGCCGGCCGGGGCCTTGCCAGTAGGTGACGGGTTGACAGCGCTGACACCGACACAGGGCAAAGTGATGTCCTGTGTCACATCCTTCAACAAGAGCGCGTCGCACACCGGTCCGTGGATTCAGGGTAGTTACTGGTACCCGGCGCAAAAAGTGGCCGTGCAGGGCAGCGTGACCTGGGCTGGGAGCACCACGGTGAACGTTGGCGTATCCACCACCACGATTTCTTCGAATAACCTGCCTGATGAGCCTTCGGGTATTTTCCCGATTCAGAACACGGACCCGGCCTACTCGTACGACACCAATCCTAATGCCATTACGTCACAAAGCATCAGCATTACGCTGCCCTCGGATCCGCAGGTAGCAAGTACTCCGACCTGTGTACCCATGGGCATGATCGGTTTTGCGGTCAATGGCGTGGCCATTTACAACGCACTGGATGAAGCCGGGGATGATGCGGTCGCGCACGAAACCCAGGACAGCTGCGATGCGCATCCGCAAAGCATTGGCCAGTATCATTACCATGGTCCATCGCCCTGCATGCCAAACGTAAATACATCTAATCTGGTCGGCTATGCGCTCGATGGTTTTGGTATTTACGGTGAAAAAGATATGACGACTGGAAACATCTTGCACGATACTGATCTCGATGCCTGTCATGGCGTTACCAGTACGATTATGTGGAACGGCAAGCAGGTCAGTATGTATCACTATGTTATGACCGAGGAATATCCATACACGCTTGGTTGTTTCAAAGGCACGCCGGTGAGCACTGACCTGACCGCGGGGCAAATGAACGAGATTCAAAGCTTTCCGAATTAAAGGGGACGCCTCCCGTCATGTTGGAGCATAAGCTTAATCGTCGTCCTCTACATCGTCGATAAATTCTTCAGCATCATCATCCGTGATTTCGAACTCGGGATCATCCTTTTTTCTGGCAAGGCTGGGGGCGGGGGGCTTGTCATCCCACTGACGAATTTTGCGCGTGGGGGCAAAGTCCTTTCTGGCAGCCTTGAACGCCCGGTCGAGTTCTGCCCGGTCGATATCACCGGCTTTCAGTTCGCGTAATTTGGGTTCCACGATTGCCAGGGTGTACTCGACGAACATATTCCTGACGTGGTTGTAAAGCCAGATACTATTGGTGCTCGCCTGCATTGACAGGTCGCGGACCACGGGAGAGGTCTTGCTACCAGCCTCGAGTACGCCATACCAGATATCGTTAGTGCTCATCTTGTTTTACCAGTAATTATTTGCCTGATATCTAGCAAATGCTCCACAGTTTTCAAGTCGAATCGCGAACAGAAATAAAATATTAGTGGATAGAGCACGGTTTTATAAAATTAGATGCTGGTTAATCGTTTTCGTTAAATGACAAAATTTCAGACGCTCTATTCCGAAATCTATCGTGTACTCAAGCCGGGTGGCCGCTTCGCTTACCAGGAGATGGCAGCCGGAGAAACCGACACCTCTTACTTCCCGCTTCCGTGGGCCACCATCCTTGATGATAACTGCCTTATTTCGGCAGATGAAATGCACTCGGTTCTGGGTGCGACTGGATTTGTTCCTGAAATCTTCGAAGATGCCAGCGAAGCTCAGTTGGGCGGGAGTAATCCTGGCCCGAATTCAACTCCGACATCCCAGGCTGCACCGCAGCCACAGCTGAGTCTGTCGACCTACGTTGATAATCTTGCACAAAAGGCCGAGAACGCGCAACGCAGTCTTCGTGAAGGCCTGATCCGATTTGTCAGAGCGGTGTTTCGGGCGGAATAAGGTGACCTAACTGTAATTTGAGCCAGGTCGGATTCGGTGCTATTTTGAAAACTATTATACGCCAATGTGGTCAATTCAAGTATTCCAGATACTGAACTCATTAATTAAAGGTAACCCATGCGTAAAATATTGACCAGCACGTTGTTGCTGTGCGCTTTCTTCAGTCTGAGTTTTTTAGTACCGACCGCCGCGTCAGCAACGGATAATAGCAAGCACATGGCAGTTGTCGCCAAAGAAATGATGGCAGGTATTCACAAAGCCACATGGATTGAGGAAGGTAAGAGCTCGCATCTGATTTATGTTTTTTTTGATCCGAACTGTCCGTATTGTCATCGCATATATGTGAATACCCGCGATCTGGTCAAACAAAACGCGATTCAGATACGCTGGGTTCCTGTGGGTGTTTTAACGGCAACCAGTTATGGCAAGGCGGTGACTATGCTGGAATCCAGAGATCCGCTGAAAGCGTTTTACCACGATGAAAACAATTTTTCAGGCGAAAATGGTGGCGCCGCTGACGAAGCATTGGACGGTACCGACAAAACCAGAAATGCACTGAAGGAGAATACAAAACTGTTAAGGCTCACCGGCTTTGATGCGGTGCCCAGTATTCTTTTTCTCACCAACGATGGCCAGCCATATTTAATTCAGGGTTCGCCACCGGCGGGCAAGCTTAAAGCGATACTGAAATATGTCCAGTAATTGAGGGCGATCGGTATGCCCTGAATTAAAGGGCAGGATCGTAAAGGGGCGGGTTTGAACCTGCCCCTTTGCAATCATAATCCTTTATAATCAGCCATATGGCTCATACACAGCAATCCCACACCGGCTTCTGGCATCGACTTTATCTGCAGATTGACCATCTCTATAACGGTGCTAGTGTACAGGCGCGTTATTTTCGCTGGGGTTTACTGGCGTTTGATGCTATTACTATTCTGTATTTTATCGTGGCCTCGTTTCTGCACCACGTAGATGATCTGCACATAGTAGAGGAGGTTATTGGCATCCTCTATCTACTCGAATTTAGTGCACGCCTGTTTATCAGCAAGTCGCGACTGCGCACGATTTTTCATCCGGTGGGACTGGCGGATATCATTGTGATTGCATCTTTGCTGGCGCCTACACTGGCGGAAAATTTCAGTTTCCTGCGCGTGATACGTTCTCTGCGATTGCTGCGCTCCTATCACATGCTAAAAAGCCTGCGCCAGCAATCAAGCTTTGTACGTTTGCACGAAGATGTCATCTTCAGCATTGTTAACCTGCTGGTCTTTATCTTTGTTATTACGGCTATCGTTTATGTCAGCCAGGTTGGTATCAATCCGGCAATAAAAGACTATGTCGATGCTTTATATTTTACCATTGCGACGCTTACCACGACCGGCTTTGGTGATATCACGATGGTAGGTACCAGTGGACACATCCTGGCGGTATTGATCATGATCTTTGGTATTTCACTATTTTTGCGCCTGATCCAGACAATTTTTCGTCCCGGCAAGATACGCTATGAATGCCCGACCTGTGGACTCAACCGTCATGATCCGGATTCAGTTCACTGTAAGCATTGCGGTACGGTGTTGCACATCATCACCGAAGGTTCTGACTAATTCCTGTAAAAGAATAGCAAGGGGCAGGAAACTGGATCCAGTGAAAAGGAAGACAAAGATCCATGCTGGTTTTCGTTCTGATCTGTTCACACTTAAATGCTAAAGCTGCTTCTTGACCACCTGAACACCAGGATCGTCGGGACTTACGTGTATGCTGAAACCAAGTTTTGCAGTTAGCTTCAACATACTGTCGTTGTTGGTCAGGATTTCACCTTCCATTGTTTCGATGCCACGTTCTCGAGCCGCTGCTATCAGAGAGGACATCAAGTGTGAACCGATGCCTTTGTTCTGCCATTTATCAGCGACCACCAGAGCGAACTCACAACTTTCTGCATCAGGATTCATAACATAACGTGCTACGCCCAGCTCTGTTTCCATTGCATGTTCTTCGAGCACAGCGATTAATGCGAGTTCGCGACTGTAATCCAGCTGCGTGAAGCGCACCAGCATCTGCTGTGTCAATTCATTAAGGCTTTGCATGAAACGAAAATACTTGGACTTTTCTGAAAGCTCGTGTACAAAACTTTGTTCGATAGAAGCATCTTCAGGACGTATTGGACGGATTTTGATGTTTGTGCCGTCCGCCAGTTGCCACAGCGCAACGAGATGAGTGGGGTAGGGATGAATCGCCATATGCGCATAGCGGTCCAATGATGGTGGCCGGTGTTCAACAACAATGCGCGCGTCCAGTGCCATAACACCATTTTCATCGGCGATCAGCGGGTTGATATCCAGTTCGCTGATTTCCGGTAGTTCACATACCATCTCTGAGATGCTGCGCAATACCTGCACTATTGCTTCAATATTCGCTGCCGGCATATTGCGGAAGTTTTCGAGCATGTGTGCAATGCGTGTCTGACTGATGACTTTTTCTGCCAGCAAAGTATTCAGCGGTGGTAAGGCAATTGCTCGATCACGCAATATTTCTGCCTGAGTACCGCCGGCACCGAAAGTAATTGCGGGGCCGAATACCGGATCACGAATCACACCGACCAGGAGTTCTCGCCCATAGTGTGGAGCGTGCATGGATTCGACGGTCACACCTGCAATTCTCGCATCGGGATATTTATGGTGAACGCTTTCGATAAGTTCCTGATAGGCGCTTCGCACAGCATGAGCGTTACTGATGTTTAGCCTGACACCACCGACATCGGTTTTATGTGTAATGTCGTGAGAATTTATTTTCATCGCCACAGGAAAGTTCATCGACTCTGCTGCAATTAGTGCTTCGTTGGCGGTATGACATTCGATACTCGGTGTCACCGGGATAGCGAAAGCATGCAACAGCGCTTTGGATTCCGCAATCGACAACACACTTCTGCTTTCCGCCAGCACGCTATCAATAATCAGCCGTGCACCCTCGACATCCGGTTCGCTACGTGCCTTCAACGGACCGGGTACCTGCATCAGTAATTGCTGGTTCTGGTAGTAACTGGCCAGATAAGCGAAGGCTTCGACGGAAGATTCGG